>DATISD010000253.1:0-6462 GCA_035469005.1 Pyrinomonadaceae bacterium
TGTCTGAATTCCTGGGGACGGATATCACCGACGAGGTGGTTAGCCCCGTTTGTGTGTCCGTTCACGTGACAGTCGAAGCAGGTGACGCCCAACATTCCGTCCGGCCGATCACTGCGTCGGTCCTCAGTGGCGTTGAACTGCTGCTGCGGGAACTGGGTGACCAGGAGCCGCAGGCCTTCGAGCTGTTTGGGATTCAGAATGCCGTTGAAGATCTCGTAGTAGTTGTTGATGGTGATAAGCCGCCCTTTCGCCACGTCACCCAGATCGGGCCGCGTCGTCAGATAAATGGCCGGGGCCGGATCGGCCAGGACGTGCTCGGGCAAGTCGAAGTCCAGGTCAAAGCGAGTTAGCCTCGGCAGCAGCTTCAGCGTCATCGGGGGAAAGAGCATGCCCCCTTCTGCATGGTCGGCAAAGGGCAAAGGCTTATACGGAAAGAGCCCTTTCTCCTTAATCTGATCCGGGGTCATCTTGTCCAGTTGGTCCCAGGTTACCCCTGCGAGTTTGGCCGTCGGCCCTACGGGCAACGGCTTTCCGCCGGACATGGTCAACTGTGATGTTGTCTTAGCGGCCAGGACATAGCGACTATTCAATAGATCCTTATGTTCCTTCGCTCGTTCGGCCTTGACAGCCAGGCGCGCCGCTTTAATTTGCGCAAAGGTCATATCCTGGTTCGTCGGACCGTAGCTGGACGAAACCTTTTGCTGCTGTGCATCAACAACGATCGTGACTGCCGCTATCGCCAACAGCCCGATGATCCCGATTAATGCTATGGTTCGTGTGGTTCTTGCCTTCATGGCGCCTCCTCTCTCTCATTCAATATGTTCATGGGTATGTGACGTTCCAGACTTCTCCCGCAAAGCCATCATCCACGTGATGGGCGATTGCCACGTCCTGGCTCTCTGTGTGTGCGGCGACGCTTATTCTGCCGGGCAAGCCCCGGCGGGAATGAAAAGCACGGCCTGGTGGTCGCAAGATTCATTCCCCAACTCGAGCTGTTTTGTCTCTGCTATCTGGAAGTCGAGCCTCGTTCATAGGGCACGACCTGCGAGAATATGCTCAGCCTCAGGGGCATAATTCCCCAAGGCCCACATCAAAGGTCGTCGATTCAGTGTTATGAGGGCGTGTGGTTTGAAGCGAGGTTCTCAGGCTGAAAAAACAACAAATATGTCATGGCCCTGATTACTTAAAGCGGCAACCTCAAACGTGCCTCGCAACCATTAGCGTCGGCGCGGTTTTCAAGCGTGACGGTGCCGCCGTGCGCTTCGGCGATCTGTCTGGATAGAACCAATCCGATTCCGGAACCGGACGCTTTCGTGGTAAAAAAAGGCACGAACAAATTTGAAGTGCTCGCCAGGCCCAGCCCCTCGTCTTTCACGCATAACACTGCCTGACCATTCTGTCGCGCCCAACTAACTTCGACCGCGCCATTTGTCTCCAACGATGCATCCACCGCGTTACGTATTAGATTGATCAACAACTGTTCCAGTTGTGCACTGTCTGCCTGCACGACCATATCGGGTCCGGGAACTACCCTAACCGCCAGACGAGTCTCCAGGGCGGCCACGCGTTGGACCACGTCACCAATCTTCAAAGGTTCAAAACGCGGCTGCGGTAAGCGCGCCAGCTTTGAATAGGACTCGACGAACCGGGCGAGCGAATCAGCACGCGAAGAAATTACCTCAAGCCCGTGAGACACGTCTTCTCGCCAATCGGGAGGTCGCGGCTCGCGATTTATCAGGTCAGCCAGACTGCCCGCAACTGATTTAATCGGCGCCAGCGAGTTGTTCAGCTCGTGACCCAGTACGCGCAGCAGACGTTGCCATGCTGACCGCTCTTCCTCACGTAGAGTCTGACTCAAATCCGTAAGCACCAGAAGCTGATGTCGCATACCACCTTCGCGAAACGTGCCGCGGCGGATCTCCCAGCGGCCGACGCCGCCGGGAAAAACCATCTGCATAGTATGAGGTCCAGACTCCTCCTGGCCGTTGAGACAGGCTGCCAGTCCGAGCTGTTCACCGGTGCGGCCCAACAGACGCGCGGCCGGTTGCGCCAGTAGCTTTTCACCGGCGCGATTTACCAAACGCAACCGCTGGTCGCGATCGAAAGCAAAAACCGCCACGTCGATCTCAGACATTACGGCGCGCAACATAGCGGTCGCTTCCAACGCTCCCAGCCTTTGGCCGCGCAGCGTCTCTCCCAGATCGTTAACCTCGAGCATTACTTCGCCCAACGCGTCGCCGCTACTCGCGCGCCGGCCGCGAATTGAATAATCCCCTTCCCGGATCGCCGCGAGTATGTTCGAAAGAGTTTGCAACGGTCGAACCACCCGCTGCTTTAGATTTGCAGAGACGCCGAGCCAAAAAATGATGAGCAGAAGATCAACGGTCCATTGAACGCGGGCAGAGTATCCGTCAAGCCATAACAGCAACCCGGTCAGAGCCACGCCGGGAAATCCCGCAGCCAGGGCCAGCACCCCGACTCTGCCCTCGAACTTGAGGTGTTTGCCGCGTAAGGCAGGGTCGAGGTGTTGAAAGCCGGAGGAGTTTTTCGATGGCCTGAGAGAGGTACTCACGAGGTTATGATAACCCATACTTCTGCAAGCGACGGTAGAGGGCGCTGCGACTGAGACCGAGCGCTTCGGCAGCTCGATTCGCGTTTCCTTCAAATCGAGCAAGCGCCTTCTTAATCAATAGCCGTTCGGCATCTTCGAGACTCATTTCTTCCAGTCGCGCGGAGAGTTGCGCAGCCGGTTCTGTTTGCAATGCGAGATCCATGGCCGTCACTGTATTAGTTGAACTCATCAGCACGGCCCGTTCAATGACATGATCCAATTCGCGCACATTGCCGGGCCAGGAATGTTGACGCAAAGCCTCGATCGCCTGAAGGGTAAAACCCATTCGGCCGCGGCGGTAACGTTCGCCATGCTGTCGCAAAAAATGCTCGGCCAGCGGTTCGATGTCTTCCCTTCTTTCGCGCAACGGCGGCAAGTGAATCTCGACGGTGTTGAGCCGGAACATCAGATCCCGTCGAAACCTGCCTTCCGCTACATCCTTCTTCAAATCAGCGTTCGTCGCGGACAGCACGCGAGCGTTTACCTTCCGGGTTTTGGATGAACCCACGCGCTCGAACTCGCCCGTCTCGAGCACGCGCAAAAGTTTTGCCTGGAGGTTGAGCGGAACATTGGCAATTTCGTCAAGAAACAACGTGCCGCCGTCCGCCAATTCGAAGCGGCCGATGCGATCAGTTTTCGCATCAGTAAAGGCGCCGCGCACATGTCCAAACAGTTCACTCTCGAACAACGTTTCGCTCAACGCGCCGGCGTTTACCGACACCAGCGGCTTACCCGATCGACGCGAAACGGCATGAAGTGCGCGGGCTATAACTTCCTTGCCGGTGCCGTTCTCGCCGGTGATCAGAACGTTGGCATCCGCCGGCCCAATTCGTTGGACCACGTTCAGGATCGCTTTCATCGGGGACGATTCAGCAATAATCTGCGGGAGCTTCGCCTGGCCGCCGTCATCGCGCAAGGTAAGGTTCTCTGCCTCGAGACGTTGACTACGCCTCAGCGCCCGAGCTAATTCGATCTGCGTGCGCAACACTGCCAGCAAACGCGCGTTGTCCCAGGGCTTTTGAATAAAGTCGCCCGCGCCGCGACGCATCGCTTCCACCGCCACATCGACGCTGCCCCAGGCTGTCATTACCACGACCGGCAACGTCTCGTCGATCGCCCGAATCCGCCGCAACAAATCGAGGCCCTCATTGCCAGAGGTTGTATCGCGAGTGTAGTTAAGATCGATCAGAACGAGATCGAGATCCTGAGACTCAGCTATTTTTAGAACGCCAGCCGGCGATGATGCGGTTACGATGTCGTAATGTTCGCCTTTGAGCAGCAGGCGCAAGGCAGCAAGCACATCAACCTGATCATCGGCGATTAGAATTTTTGGCATCGTATCGGCGGTCAGTTCCAAATCAGTCTATTCGGCCCGCAGCGCAACCAGAGGATCAATTCTTATCGCACGCCGGGCCGGCACGTAACAAGCAATCGCGACCACCAGCAACAAAAGCGCCGACACTGCAGCAAAGGTGATCGGATCCGTTCCGGTAACGCCGTAGAGCAGGCCTGATAAGAATCGAGTCAGCGCGAGCGCGCTCAGCGCGCCAATGCCGACTCCGATCAACGCCAGGATCATGCCGCGCCCTATCACAAGTTTCAAAATGTCCACGCGCTTCGCCCCGAGGGCAGCGCGAATGCCGATCTCCCGCGTCTGTTCCGCGACCACAAAAGACATGACGCCATACACACCAATGGCAGCTAACAGCAGCGCCGCGCCTGCGAAAATACCGAGCAGAACAAGATTGAATCGCGGTCTCCGCAGCGATCGGCCGATGCGTTGGTCCATATTTACTGGGTTCGATACGACCAATTCCGAATCGAGATTAGTAATTGACTTTGATAAGACAGTTCCGACAACGCCCGCGTCGGGCTTTGTGCGAACCACGAAAAACGTGGCCCACCGGGCCCGCTGCATGTAAGGAAAATAAACTTCAGGTTGAACATCTGCGCCCAGACCGAACCGTTTCGCATCACCCGCCACACCCACAATCTCCAGAGCGCTTTTGGATGTTATCAGGGTTAAGCGTTTCCCAATCGCGCTTTCATTGGGCCAAAAACGGCGCGCTAAGGTTTCATTAACGATAGCCACGGCGGGCGCGCTCGCGTTGTCAGTTTCGGCAAAGTCCCGCCCTCTGATCAGAGGGATGCCCATCGTGCGGAAATAATTTGGCCCGATATTGAAATAAAAAGCTTGCGGATAAATTCCTGAGGCTGGCGCGGCGGCCCCTTCGGCGAGCACGTCCAGCGATTCAGATCCGCCGAACTGTGGCCCTCCCGATGATGCGCCCACATACAGCACGCCAGGAACCTTTTGAATCTCACTGGTGATTCGACCGTAGAGCGCGCTAACTTGTTCTCGGCCCTGGTACTTTTCATCGGGAACAAAAACTTGCGCCATGAGCAGATTCGCCGGATCGTAGCCGGGTTTCAGCTTGAGCAAACGCAGGAATGTTTGGCCCAACAGACCGGCGCCGACCAGAAGAATTAATGCCAATGCGATTTGCGAGACGACGAGGACAGCTCGCAAACGGGGCGTCCCGCCAGAGTGAAACAAACCAGCGGCGTCCTTAAGTTCACGAACAAGATTCACGCGAGATGATTGCAGGCCCGGCGCCAGGCCAAACAGTATTCCCGTAATAACCGAGAGCCCAAACGCGAACCCGAGCACAGTCGCATCGAGCCTAATCTCTTCTACCCGCGGCAGACTTGTGGGAATGATGGCAATGAACAAATCAGTCAGCCAAATAGCCAACACTATTCCGGCGGCTCCGCCGATCAGCGAAAGCAAAACACTTTCGGTCAATAGCTGTCTTAGCAGTTGCACGCGACCAGCTCCGAGCGCGACCCGAACTGCAAATTCCTTTCGCCGCGATGCCGCCCGCGCCAGCAAAAGATTTGCGACGTTCGTGCAGGCAATCAACAACACTAATCCGACGGCGCCCAGAAAAATGAACATCGGCGTGCGCAAGTCGCCAATCTCATCGTCTTGTAAATTAGCGACTGAAATGGTCCAACCGGTGTTCTCTTTTGGATACTGCGCCGCCAGACGCGCGGCGATGGTTGTCATTTCCGCCTGGGCTTGAGCCAAAGTGACGCCCGGCTTCAGGCGTGCATAAACTCTCCGATTGCGCGCCTGACGGCCCAGGGACTGATCGGGATCTACCGTTAGCGGAGCCCAAAGATCCCACGATCCAACATTAAGCGCGTCAAGTTCCGGAGGCAGGACACCGACGATCGTGAATGGCTGCTTGTCCATAATCATCGTCTGTCCGACGACTTTCTCTTCGCTACCAAACCTGCTTTTCCAGTAACTGCTGCTAATGAGCACAACGTGATCACGACCTGGCTGATTTTCTTCAGGCAAGAACAGGCGGCCGCGAAGAGGTTGAATTCCGAGCACGTGAAACAAGCCCGGTGAGCAGATTGCGCTGGCGATACCTGCGGTTCCTTCCGAGGTCGTTACCCGAAAATGCCAGTCGCGCCAGGCGCCGAATTGTTCGATCGTCTGGCTTTGTCGTTCCCAATCCTCGAGATTCCTGGGCGATGCGACCGGAGGAATATTTTTTTCCGGGTTCCTTTCACTAAGCACAATCAGGCGTTCGGGCTCGGGAAATGGGAGCGGCCGCAGCAGCACGCCATTAAAGAAAGTAAAGATTGCAGTGTTTGCTCCTAAGCCGACTGCTAAGGTTCCGACGGCGACTACGGTGAAGCCTGGATGCTTCAGCAAACTTCGGATTGCGTACTTAACATCCTGGAGAAAAGTATCCATGGTTCCCTCCTATACGAAAACACCGTTCCGTATCGTGCCCCTGAACGCGAGCGGAACCCCAAAAGAATCGAAGCGTGAT
>DATISD010000254.1:0-4888 GCA_035469005.1 Pyrinomonadaceae bacterium
TTTGTCGGACGGCCGCCCATACGATCACGATTACGGTGATGCGCGGTATGCCCGCGAGGATACGCGCGAGGCTTTGCGCCAGGCGAAGATTGCCGGCATCACCCCTTTCTGCATCACGATCGATCGCGAATCCGAAAGCGAGCTGAAGGACCTGTACGGCGAGATCGGTTACACGATCATTGATGATGTGCTGACGCTGCCGGAGCGGCTGCCGGGGATTTATCGGAGGCTGACAACGTGAGGGTGGCAACTGTGAATTCGGTGCGATTTGGGATTCTATCGATGCTACAATAGCAACCGTAGATATGAGCGCGGAATACGTAACATTCGAGAATAATATTTACCGCATTACCGGAACGCGCGTGTCGCTTGATTCGTTGGTCTATGCGTATCATCGTGGCGCGTCGCCCGAGAGTATTCAGCGCTCCTTCCCTTCGGTGACGCTCGAACAAATCCATGGCGCCCTCGCTTTTTATCTGTCACACAAATCAGAGGTCGACACCTACCTCGCTGGCGAAGAGGCTGAATTCAAAAAGCTCAGCCAGGTCTCACGCGAAACACATTCCGATTGGTACGAGAAACTCCGACGAGCGCGCGATGAAGCACTGGCGTCGCAATTGTGAAGATCCGTTTTCAAGCTGACGAAGATTTCAATGAAGATATCGTTAGCGGTGTACTGCGACGGGTTCCGGAGATTGACTTCCAAACTTCCAGCGAAGCTAATCTGGAAAGCCTTACTGACTTGGAAGTGCTTGCGGCAGCAGCTCGCGAACGCCGAGTGCTGGTGACTCATGATCGCCGGACTATGCCACTTCAATTTGGCAGGTTCATAGAAACGGATGTCAGCCCCGGTGTTTTTGTCGTTTCTCAGCGCGCTGGAATTCCAGGAATAATCGAAGAGTTGATCCTCATTTGGGTTGCCTCCGAAGCTGAAGAATACACAAATTCGATTCGCACGTTGCCCTTGTGAATTCTCAGGACCAAAGTCGGTTCCATCCGCTTGATCGGATGGGTGGTACTGACGCCACTTTCACCGAATGCCATTATCTCAATTCCGGGGTGGCTAACCGTTAACCCGCTCACGCCGCACCACGCGCACACCGGCGCGCCAGTCTTCGTTGATATCAAAGCGATAAATCTCAATGTCAGGCGCGATCGTTTTGGCTAACGTCGCGAATGAAGGATGAAAACGCAGCGCCGGAGCGACCAGGTAGACCAGTGGCGATTCATCGCTGATCTCGCGCTCGCCGAATAACTCTGCCGCGCTGATATGACCTCGCCGGCGATGTGCTTCGACGCGACGCCAATAATCAACGCCCTGGAAAACATGTTCGCGGTCTTCATTTACTTTCAACTCGATTACGACCAAACGCCCGTCGTGTCGTAAGGCCAAAAGGTCGATTGGCCGCGCCCCGCCTGTTCTTATGGCGCCGCCGTGCGACGTCCTAAATTGCGCATGTAAAGGAGCCACGATTAATCCGGGATCAAGTCTGGAAATGTCCCGGCGCAGAATCGACTCGAGCCATGCTTCGCCAGCCGCGCGATAAAACCAGTGTCTTCGATCCCGGCAACTCTCAGCGCGATACGTTTGCAGATCGCGCAGCAATTTTATCCAATCGCGCTGATGATATTCATCGAGCGAACGCCGGCGAGACCCTTCAATGCCAAACCAGACGCGATCACGATCCATCACGCGGCGCACGCGGGCGAACGGCAGACCGTGAAAGCGTAGCGTCTGACCGTGTCGAGCACTAACAACGTCGACCGCTTCGGGAGCTTCGGCGACAATCTGTTGCACGCGATTACTTAATTCATCGTCATGGACCGGCGGAAAGCGACTCAGGCGTTTGCGCCACAAGTACTTTCTTTCCCAGGAACGCGTCGCTCCGGCGGTCTGCCACTTTTCATCTATCTCGAACAATTCAATTTGCTGTCGCAGCGACTCGCGCAAGAGCACATGCCGCTGGCGAGCAGCTTCCAGAACGTCATGCTCGACGACCATCAGCAGGCGCGCGATCGACGGCCTTTTTGGGCTCGCTTGCACTCGGGCGAACCAAAGCAGGGCCGACGAAAATAGCGAGTCGACGTTGCGCGGATTGCTCTGAGCAACTGTGGCCGTGACAGCAACGCGCTCATGAGGCAGACGCAGAATGATCCGCGCATAACGGCCGGGTTGATCGCGACGCATGCCCGGACTTAAGACTGCGCGCTCGGTCTTGGCAGGTGGCACAGACTTTAGTCTGTGATCTTCGCCGGAGTCATCACAGACTAAAGTCTGTGCCACGATCCTTGCCACTCTTTCACATCTCGCCTGCCGCGCCGCGGCGATGCTCGCCACGAGTGCCTTAGCGGAAGCCCGCGGCACGAGTTCAATCGTCGTAACCTCTGCGCCCATACGACGGCTGGCGCGTAGCAGCACTTTGTCGCCGCTCCAATTCCAGGCAGTGATACGCCAGGCGCGCGATCCTCGCTCAGTCCAGCATGAAAAGATCAGACGGCCATGGGTCACCGAAAAGTCCAACTCAGATCTGTTAACTTCCACCGGGCTCCGACCGTCTTCTGACATGAACCATTCGCTTTGATCGCAGAGGAACTCATGCAGTTCGTGCTCGGCGCTGGCGAGCGATACGGGGTCTGCAACTTTTGCGGGATTTGTGGGAGACATCGGGCGCTATGCTAACATCGGCTGCGTACGACAAACTTCAGTTTGTCCCTGGTCGAGGCTGTTTTGTATGAATCGACAAACTGAGGTTTGTCGTACTGTTTCACGTAACAGCAGACTAGCATTCCCGGAAAGTAACGTTTCTTGCATGAACTCAGTTTATCTCGCCGGCGCGGCGCGCACTCCGATTGGACGATTTGGCGGTTCACTTGCTGGCTGGAGCGCGGCTGATTTGGGCACCGCGGTGGCCAAAGAAAGTCTGCGGCGAGCAAAGGTACGAGCCGATCAACTGGACGATTCTATTTGGGGTTGTGCGCGGCAGGCGGGGGGCGGTCCAAATGTCGCGCGGCAAATTACTTTTCGCGCGGGCGCGCCTGATAAAGTTCCAGCATTGACGGTTAACCAGGCCTGTGGCTCAGGTTTGCGAGCGATCATTCTGGCCGCCGAAAAGATTATGCTGGGTCGCGCGAACATAGTCCTGGCGGGCGGTACTGAGAGCATGTCGCGCGTTCCATACTTTGCTGACGGTGCGCGTTGGGGAACGCGCATGGGTCACGTCGATCTGGTTGACGGAATGTATCGCGACGGCTTTAACGATCCGCTTTCGGGATTAGTGATGGGCGAAACTGCCGAGAAACTTGCCGGTCAATACGAAATCTCGCGCGATGAGCAGGATGAATATGCGCTGCGTTCACAACAACGAGCGGCGGCGGCGATTGCGGCAGGTCGTTTTACGGAAGAAATCGTCCCCCTCTCCCCCTGGGAGAGGGCTGGGGCGAGGGGTGAAGCTACGGCGAAAACAAGCCCTCACCCTAACCCCCCGCCAAAGGGAGAGGGGAAAACTCCGTTCACTTCGGATGAACACGTCCGCGCAAACACGACAATCGACGACCTGCGCAAACTCAAACCTGTGTTTTCAAAATCCGGTACCGTCACTGCCGGAAACTCGTCAGGTATCACTGACGGCGCCGCCGCAGTTTTGGTCATGAGCGAAGCGGCCTTGAAAGAATCCGGCGCCGAACCATTGGCGCGGCTGGTCGATTACGAAATCGTCGGCGTCGCGCCACAGATTATGGGGATTGGGCCGGTACCGGCGACGCGCGAGCTTCTGAAAAGACAGAAACTAGCATTGTCGGAAATCGATCTAATCGAACTCAACGAGGCATTCGCCGCACAGGTAATTGCCTGCGATCGCGAACTGCAATTTGATCACCAACGGCTGAACGTGAATGGCGGCGCGATTGCGCTGGGACACCCGATTGGGTGTACCGGCGTACGGATAACGACTACGCTGATACATGAAATGAAGAAGCGAGAGGCGCAACGCGGACTGGCAACGCTTTGCATCAGTGGCGGCATGGGCATTGCCATGCTGGTTGAGCGCGTTTAGGTGCGTTAGCGGGTTTCACGATTCGGCTGTGCCGTCTGATGTGCGGAAGCGCTTTACGCTTCCGGCCAGCGTGGTAGAACATTTGGGGCTCCAAACTGAGCAGAGCCCGATACTTAATGAGGAGTTTGTCGGAAAGGCCAAAGGCCTTCCGC
Source organism: Pyrinomonadaceae bacterium (assembly GCA_035469005.1). Classification (GTDB taxonomy): domain Bacteria; phylum Acidobacteriota; class Blastocatellia; order Pyrinomonadales; family Pyrinomonadaceae; genus UBA11740. The sequence goes on from DATISD010000254.1 coordinate 4,205, forward strand.
ACATCGGACGATAGCCGGTTGCTCACTACTTTTGGGGCAAAGGTAGTCTGAGCCAACCAATGTGGTTGCGAGTCGCATCGCAAAGCCGTGAACAAAGAATCAGGAAGGGTAAGTCTTGTGAATAAAAAATCCGTTGCTTCGATAATTGCCGTTGTTTCCGGGGTTACGCTCATTGCTCTCGTCTCATCTTTGACTTTTGGCGGACAAAGACAAAAGATCACGCCGGCCGCTCCCTCGAATATCGCCAGTTACCTTCCCGCCTCTGACGCAATCGCCATCGTCGAGGTGAAACGAATGCTTAACGAGACCATGCCGAGCATCCTCGGCAGCGACCAGGCTAAACTCGCCCAGGCGAACGCCGAAATCGATAAGTTCAAGACGAAGACCGGAGTCGATCTGCGGCAATTCAATCGCGTTGCCGTCGGAATGCGTTATGCCTATCCCAACGCCACCACGACGAGACTCGAAACTGTCGCTATTGCTCACGGAACATTTGACGCCAAAGCCGTGTCGGCTTCGGCGCGCGCAGCCGCAAACGGAAAATCACGGGAAGAAAAATATCGCGGCCTGACGATTACTATCATCAACGTCAACGATCAGATCAAGTTGCTCGGTCTTTGGAACATGACCATAAACGAGTTGGCGATATGCCCGCTCGATCCAAATTCGCTGGCGCTGGGGACG
>DATISD010000255.1:0-3101 GCA_035469005.1 Pyrinomonadaceae bacterium
GCTGAGCCCACCGGATCCTTGCCACACTCGTAGGGCATGAGTTTCGTTCGCGTCCGCTTCCTTTGTCCGACCAATTGCGAAAGCCCGATGAACGTCACGGCAAATCCAGCCGCAACGATGAACATCAAGACAATTGGAAGATAATCGATTAAGTTAAAGCTCATCGGCTTTGCCAAACGGCAACGGGCTAAGAGCTAAGTGTGAAAGCCAACGAACTGCAGTTCGCTGGCGCGCTTCGCTCTGAGCGCTTTGCTCCTGGCACATTGCTTGAGAATCATTGTACAAGCGTGATCGTAGGCGAACGATTAAGGGGTGTCAAGCTGGTCGGCTTCACGATCAGTTAACAAAATTGATCGGATTGACCGTCGAAAAATCGATGTGCTACCGTTCGAGTTGCCTTTCGGATTTGCTTCGCCCGAAAACCTTCGACAAGGGTCTGAACCAAAGTGATTACCGGCTACAACACTGACGTCGAATTCGACGGCGTCGTCTATCACGTGCAAACCGAAGATAAAGGTCTGGACACGCCGGTAATTCTTTCGCTGGTTTATTCAGGAGGTGCCATTCTGGCTAGTAAGCGCTCGCCGTACGACGATTTGGTCGCGCGCGGATTTGATGAAAAGGTGCTGGCTGCCAGGCTTCAACGGCAGCACAAACTAATTTGCGCTGCGGTTCACGCGGGCCGAATCGAAGAACTGAAACAGTTGGCGGTGCGGAATTCGGCCCCGGCGACAGTTAAAGTCAAATCGGACGTGGTGGAAGATTCGAGCATCGAGGAGGAGGCGCCGAGAGACGAAGTCATTAAAAACGAACCGCAGGTGGACAACGAGATTGCCGGCGATCGCTTTTCAATTTCGGGTGACGCAGCGCACGAGGGCGGATTGACGTTGATGTTATCGGGCGGGCAGGAACTGCGGGGTGGAAGGACAGTAACTTTGCGAGTGAATGTTCTTCGCCGAGGCCCGAACGGTAAAGAACGCGTTCCGGGTGCGAAAGTAACTGTGAAGACGTTAGGCAGTGACTTTCCGCCCCAGTTCACATATGCGACTACGGATGGTCGTGGGGCGGTCGTAGTCTTAATATCGCTGCCCGATTTCAAAACCGGCAGGGCCGCGATTCTCATTCAGGCCGAGGCAGGCGGGGAGGTAGCCCAACTGCGAAAAATTATCCTGCCGGCGAGAGCCTGAACTCGCAGATTAAACTTGCGCATTCAAGTCAACGGAGAAAGCCAGGATTTGCCGGACGGTTCGAGTCTGGAGGATCTCGTCGAGAAACTATCCCTCCCGCCGGTGCGAATTGCGATTGAGCTGAATCGAAATGTTGCCCGCCGTGACGAATGGGCAACCACGATTCTGACTGAAGGCGATCGGATTGAGATTGTTCACTTTGTTGGCGGCGGGTCCGAAGCGAGCGGGCGGTAGACACGCAATTCCTATAGAGCCGCCCTTCTTGAATTCCAAGCCTCTCGCACGAGCGAATGCTCGTTCACTCGTCTCGAGAGGAACAAGCTGAAATAGTCTGCGAACTATAAATCTAAATATTTCGCCGCTACGCGGCTCCGGCCCGATCTATACGACGGATACTCTTCCACTCCACTTCGTTTTTCAAACAGACTCGGTGTAGAGTGATCGTGAAAGAGGTATTTCAAAGTAATGTCTACGCCAGCACCAGCTCAAACCGATCAATTCAAAATCGCCGGCAAAGTTTTTAACTCGCGCTTAATCATCGGCACCGGCAAGTATCGCTCGTACGAAGAGATGAAAGCAGCGCACCGCGCGTCGGGCGCGGAGATGGTTACCGTGGCGGTACGCCGCGTGCCGCTCGATCGCAGCAGCGAATCGTTTCTCGATCATCTGGATCCGTCTTTGCAAATTCTGCCGAACACGGCTGGCTGTTATTCGGCTGAGGAGGCTCTGCGCACGGCGCGGCTGGCGCGCGAGGCTTTGGAAACGGAATGGATCAAGCTGGAAGTCATAGGCGATCAGACTACGCTCTTTCCTGACAACGAACAGACCCTTGAAGCCGCGCGCACTTTGGTTAAAGAAGGCTTTATCGTTCTGCCTTACTTCAGCGATGATTTAATAGTAGCGAAGAAGCTTCTCGATGTGGGATGCCCGGCGGTCATGCCGCTTGCCGCCCCAATCGGATCGGGTCTGGGCGTGCAGAATCCAACCAACCTGCGAATTATGCGGGAGCAGCTTCCCGACGCCACGATCATCGTCGATGCAGGCGTGGGCACAGCGAGTGATGCGTCAATCGCGATGGAACTCGGCGCGGATGCGGTCTTGATGAATACGGCGATCGCCGAAGCGAACGACGCAGCCAGGATGGCTGAAGCGATGAAGCTGGCGATTAAAGCTGGACGGCTTGCTTATTTGTCGGGCCGCATGTCGAAGCGGCTGTATGCCAGCGCGTCGAGTCCGATTGCGGGCGTGATGCGCTAGATAATCTAAACACCGATCAGTGATCTGGGTCACCACCGAACGCCTGATTTCCTTGCGCAGATCCTCACTTGCGAGTACCATTCGGGCGCAAACAATTAAAATGCTTCAAAGTCGGGAATGGTTTTCTGCTTAATGATCCCTTCTCGGGATGAATTGAGCATTCACACCAGTCTCGGGTAGTCCCCTCTTATTAGGGCCCTGCCGGGCGTCTAATAAGTCTTGCGGCGTTAGTTGTCGGCTTTCGTTTTTGAATCACCGGCTTCACGCGTTGGTACTTAACAATCAGTACGACGCCGACAAATTAGTGGAGGAGAGCAAATGAGTGTTGCAAAAGTGTCAGAAATAACCGCTTCGTCTACCAAGAGCTTTGAGGATGCTATCCAGCAGGGAATCAGTCGAGCGACGAATACGCTCGAACAGGTTCAGAGTGCATGGATACAGGATCAAGAGGTAGCAATTGAGGGCGACAAGATCACCGAATACCGAGTGAGGATGAAGATAACCTTTATCCTGAACGATTAATAACCCTTTCCGAACGGGGAGAATTGATTGCGAGTGAATCGATCCTCCTTATCGGGTTTTCCGTCCGGGCGGAAAACGCTGGCCGGGATTTGATTGAAAGGATTGGCGAGGTCGCTAAGCATTAGGATGATAGCG
>DATISD010000256.1:0-3592 GCA_035469005.1 Pyrinomonadaceae bacterium
GGGGCAGTTGTTATTTGAGCTGACGCGGCTAGCGAGCCCAGTGCGGTGGGCCCGTCAAGCGGTTAACGCTAACCTAGCCGCAGCCACCTCCTAACAAGATGCGTGCCGGGCGCTTTTCACGCTAATTCCCGAAAAAATCGAAGATAATCGAGCCTTCCCAATGGCGAGAAAAAGTTACGGACTCTCACTTTTGTTACCCGCTTTCAATCTGACAGGTCAAAGTGAACGCGGGGCGGAGTCCGAAGGCTGTCGACAGCACGGCTGAAATTAGTTCGTCCGGGCCGGCCGCTTGCTCGAGCGCGCGCTTCTGATAAGCTTCCAAAACTTTGAGCAGAGAACTCCACTTGCGACGTGACGTCGGGCCGCCTGTCGGCTACATCGAAGTGCTGCGTTCCAACCGTGGGTTTCGTTTTCTTTGGCTGGGCCAGGTAGTCAGTCAGATGGGCGATTGGTTTGACACGGTCGCTGTCTACACGATCGCGCTGAGACTCACGGGCTCAAGTCGGTCCGTCGCCTTGATCATGGTTGCGCGGTTTCTGCCCACGGTCGTGTTGGGCCCGCTCGCCGGAGTGATAGCGGATCGCTTCAGCCGGCGCGGAATAATGATTGGCTCAGACATTGTCCGCGCGATCGTCGTGCTCGGGTTCTTGTTCGTGCGCCGGCCGGATCAGATGTGGCTTGTCTACGTCTTAACAGTGTTCCAGCTGGCGTTCTCATCCTTCTTCGAGCCGGCCAAGACCGCTGCCATTCCGTCGATTGTTTCTGATCGTGAACTGGTGCCCGCAAACGCGATCGCGGCCGTGACATGGTCGGCAATGCTGACATTAGGAGCTGCAACAGGCGGCTTTGTCGCGGGATGGTTCGGAACCAACGTCGCCTTCGTGCTTGACTCGCTCACATTTATCGCATCCGCAATCTTAATTTCAGTGGTTCGCTTTCCCAAACGAGCGAAACGCGAAAAGAGTAAAACGACAGTTCGCAAAGCTCTGGGTATCTCAGACACGATAGAAGGCGCACGTTACGTAAAGCACCGGTCGCGGGTCCTGGCGTACTTGCTGGTCAAGCCAGCATGGGGAATGGGCGGCGGAATCTTGACGTTGCTCGCCGTGTTTGGGGAGAGAATTTTTCCGGTTGCCGGCAAGGCAGCGACGGGGATCGGCGTGCTTTTTATGGCTCGCGGCATCGGCACTGCGGTTGGGCCGCTGTTGGCGCGGCGTTGGACCGGAGAAACACGCCAGCAAATGCAGAGTGCAATTGGTATCGCTTTTCTGATGGGCGGTGCTTTTTATATTGCGTTTGGTGTGACATCCAGCTTCGCGTTCGCTTTGTTGTTTCTGGCTGTAGCGCACATGGGCGGCAGTATCCTTTGGGTTTTCTCAACAATCCTGCTTCAGCTAAACGTGGAGGATCGATTTCGCGGTCGGGTGTTTGCGGCTGAAGCCGCGTTGACGACGTTGACGATGGCGACGTCGAATTATGTCGTCGCTGAATTGATGGACGGGTTTGGATTTTCGCCGCGAGTAGTCACGGCAGGCGTCGGAATTTTCTTCTTGATGCCAGGCTTATTTTGGTTCATTACTCGGAAGTGGTGGGATCAAAAGGAGAGAGTTTCTGCGACAGCTTCCACCCACGAGGAACTTTCGAGCGCTTTGGAAACTGAACATATCGAGATTTAGTTTTAGCTGTGCAGACGCGGGCCGTTTTGCCATCGCTTGAAGCGAAGCCGAATCGCGCTCCACTCAAAAAAACGCAGAGTTAAATTTTGTCTACCAGGATCAAAGTTGGCGTGATGGGATCGGCTGACGAAGCCGCGTCATCAGAAATCAGCGAGATCGCGCGGGCTCTGGCTCTGGAAATAGCCAGGCGTGATCTGATTTTGCTGACTGGAGCGACTACCGGAATCATTCACCTGATTGGTAAGGCTGCGCGAGAGGCAGGCGCTTTCCACATAGGAATTTCGCCTGGCGCCAACGAACGCGAGCACGCCGATCGCTATCGTTTACCGGCGGACGCCTGCGATGCGATCGTCTACACCGGTTTTGGACTGAAAGGTCGCAACGTTGTCCTGGTGCGGTCCTGTGATGTAGTCCTTTTCGTGGCGGGATCGATTGGATCGCTGAACGAATTCACGATCGCCTATGACGAAGGCAAGACGATCGGATGTTTGATTGGGACCGGTGGCGTGGCCGATGAAGCGAAGCGAATTGTCGAAGCGCTGCGGAAACCGACAGAAGGTCGTATTGTTTACGACGGCAATCCGGTGAGGCTGCTGGAAGCGTGCCTTGCGGAAGTATGAAGCTGGAAACCTTTAATGTGAGGAAAGGGAAAGATGGACTTTGGACTTAAAGATCGAGTTGCCATTGTAGCCGCAGCCAGCCGCGGCATCGGGTTCGCATGCGCGCTGGAGCTCGCGCGCGAAGGTGCGCGTGTTTTTCTTTGTTCGCGTGTGGCGGAGCACGCGTCGGAAGCGGCGCAGAAGATTCACGAGGAAACCGGTGCGAACGTTGCGGGATTCGCTTGCGATGTAACTAATAATGCTGAGGTCGAAGCCTTCGTGAATCTCTCAATCGAGCGCGCGGGTCGCATCGATATTTGCATTACCAATGCCGGTGGCCCGCCGGCAAAAACTTTTGCTGAAACTGATCTTGAACTATTTCGCCACGCGTTCGAGCTGAACGCTTTGTCGGCGATCAGATTTGCGAAATTGATCCTGCCGGGAATGTTGGAACGCAAATGGGGCCGCATCATCAACATCACTTCTGTGTCCGTCAAGCAGCCGATCGATGGGTTGCTTTTGTCTAACACTGTTCGCGCAGGTCTTACCGGTTGGGCCAAGACGTTATCCAACGAAGTTGCCGCCGCAGGCGTGACCGTCAACAACGTCGCGCCCGGCTACACCTTGACTGAACGACAGGAGGAACTCGCCGAGGTCCGCGGCAAAGCAGCAGGGAAGTCGAAACAGGAGATTATTGAGTCCTGGGCTTTACAAGCGCCAATTCGACGCATGGCTGAACCTGAGGAGATTGCCGCTGCCGTCGCATTCCTTGCTTCCGAACGCGCTTCTTACATCACGGGCGTGACGCTGCAAGTCGACGGGGGCTGGGTTCGCGGGCTTCTGTGATTTGCACCCTTCCGGAGCTGAACTCGGCAATCAGGTTGCAATAGTAAAGTATACTGTAAAAATGGCCCGCGGTTGGGAAAGTAAATCAGTTGAGGATCAAATTGGCGCCGCCGAAGCTGAACGGGAAAGACAGGCTAAGCCTCATTTATCAGCCGAGCAACGCGCGCGACAGGATCAAAAACAATCTTTGCTGCTTTCGCGAGCACAAATCCTTAGCCGTTTGCGAACAGCCACCAGCCCGCGCTATCGAGCGCAACTTCAACTAGCCCTCGACCACGTGGAAGCCCAATTGAAAGAGCGCGAACCAAACGATGCCGATACAGTTTAGATCCTGACTTTGAACAGGCGCCCATTTTCGTTTTGCGCGCAATACGGCCGGCAAAGGTATGAATGAAGCAGCCAGCAGGATTGGCACCAGGGGCGGCAGAAGTGCCGATTGTCATCATTGGTCATGGTCCCGGCTCAAAATCC
>DATISD010000257.1:0-1891 GCA_035469005.1 Pyrinomonadaceae bacterium
CCCTGAATGATTTCATCAAACGTCTTCGAGCGATGGCTAATCTCCATCACTGACATGCCGACGTCCGGCAGTGACAACATGTGTTCCTGCGCTTTCTCCAACACCGGAACCGGCATTACGGCCGGGCCGGCGCTAAAATTAAAGATTCTTTCTGTCATGACATTTTTAGAGTGCGCCAGCTCGACACCGGTACGCACGCCTCTGGCGTGCTAAACAGCCTGCAATCTTGCGGCGGCACGCCAGAGGCGTGCGTACCGTTTCGTTTTGGGCTCGCTCCATTTCATCCTTTCTCATTATGTAACCGCATCACCGCTCCTGCGATGCGCAGCACGAATTTTCGCGGCACCACTCGCTCCGCCTCCACCATCAAACGGTTGGTCCAGCCGGAAATGACTGAGCTCTTGCCGCGCGCCAAAGCTCGCAAGCCCACTTCCACGACTTCTTCGGGCGTTTGAGAAGTGCGCACCGGTGGTGGCTGCATGCTCGATGCTTCGAAAAAATTTGTCTCGGTGACACCCGGGCAAAGCGCCATCACTTTGATTCCGTAAGTCCGATTCTCTTCCCACAAAGCTTCAGAGAAGGAAAGCACGAAGGCTTTCGTCGCCGCGTAAGTGGCCATGAACGGCACCGGCTGAAACCCGGCAGTCGAGGCTACGTTCATGATCGCGCCGCTCTTTTTCTCTCTCATCGGCTGAAGGAATCGATGCGTTAATTCGACCAACGAACGGATGTTCAAGTCGACCATGTTGAGCTCGCGGTCGAGATCCAGCTTTGCGCAATCGCCCATCGAGCCAAACCCGGCATTATTAATCAGCAGATCGATTTCGTGTTCCCGTTTCCGCGCCTCTTCGAATAGGCGCCGCGGTGCATCGCGTTCCGAAAGATCGATCGCCACGTATTGCGCGCGAATTTTTTGGCTCCGGCCAACTTCGTTGCACAGCGTTACCAACTTCTCTTCTGACCGCGAGACCAGCAGGAGATTGTGCCCGCGGGCGGCCAGCTTGCGCGCGAACGCCTCACCAATTCCCGAAGAAGCTCCAGTAATGAGAGTAGTATTCATTGAAGCGTCAGAAGATTCAGTTCAAGCACGTCTTCATTTCCGGCACGTAATCGATCCAGCATCGTGCCCGACGGAGCCTTATCCAGATTGATTCGTGCGACCGCCGCCTCGGCCCCTTCAAAAACTATATTCTCCATTTCCTGCACGTTGATCTGTTCAGCCTTGATCGCGTCCAGCACCTGGGCCAGCACGCCGGGCCGATCGCGATGACGGACAACCAAACGGTGCGTGGCGGGGGTGCGCGCAGCCAGGTTCACGACGTTTGGCACGTGTCCCGTTTCCTTAAATGACTTTACGATGCGGACCGTCTCAGCAGCGATCGCTTCCTGTGCCTGGTCGGTCGAGGCGCCGATGTGATGCGTGCCGTACACTCGGGTTTCATTGCCGATTGGATCCTCGAAATCTGCGACTCCGGAGGTCGGTTCAAGGGCAAACACGTCCAGCCCGGCGCGAATACCTTTCGCATGAATGGCATCGACGAGGGCTGCCTGATCGACGGTCCCGCCGCGTGACGTGTTGATGAAATACGCGCCCTCTTTCATCGCGCCAAAGAACTCTGGTCCAATCAACATCCGGGTGTCCGGCTTGAGCGCGACGTGAACGCTGACTATGTCTGAGGCGCGCGCCACATCAAGCGGCGTCTCTTTTCGTTCGACGCCTAACTGCTCGGCCTTTTCCGGCGTGAGACTGCGGCTCCATGCGATTACTGGCAGGCCGAAAGCCTTTGCGCGCGGAATCATCTCCTGGGCGATACTGCCCAAACCCACCAACCCGAGAACGCGGCCGAACAATCCACGCGCTTTGGAAAACTCCTTCTTGTTCCATTCGCCG
>DATISD010000258.1:0-3723 GCA_035469005.1 Pyrinomonadaceae bacterium
GTGCTGCTGCCGCTGGAAGCAAAGAAGGCGTAGGCGCGCGCGCCACAGATGTTCGCGGCCACGCCAGTGCCCACCAACGTGTTAACAAAAGTTGCTTGCGCCGCAGTCAAGCCGGTAAAGGTCCGCGCCACGGGGTTAACACCCGGGATGACAGGGATCGTGGCTGAAGAAGTCAGGCCTTGGCGAACGTTGCTGGTAAAGAAGCCGGTTTCGTGACGCTGTCTCTGTTCGAATGAACCAAAAAAGTAAGTGCGATCCTTTTTGAAGGCGCCGCCAATTGTCCCGCCGTATTGAGCCCGCGTGAATGGCGGATCGTTAATCGGCGCAAAAGCATTTCGAGCTTGAAAACTCTTGTGCCGCAGAAATCCAAACAGATTTCCGTGCAAATCGTTGGTGCCGCTCTTGGTGACGACGTTCACCACGCCGCCCGCCGACCGCCCAAATTCAGCCGCGAATGAATTGCTGATGACTTGAAATTCCTGAACCGCCTCCTGACTAACGGTCGAACGTGACGCATTAACTGAATTATCCGTATTGTCTGCGCCGTCAACCTGCACCAGATTCGAGCGGCCTCGCTGGCCGCCAAAATTCAGTCCCGTCGTCGGGGCTGGCCCAATCGGCCGGCCATTGTCGCGACTTACCGTCGAACTCGTCAGCGCGAATGACAGGTAGTTGCGCTCATTAATAGGCAGATTATCGATTCGCTGCTGATCGACGACTGAAGATATTGTGGTGTTAGTTGTCTCAACCAGCGACGGGGCTGCCGAAGTGACCTGAACAGTCGCCGTTAGATCGCCAACTTCCAAAGGAATATCCTGATTAACAGTTTGACCGATCGTTAGTTTCACCGCCGGGACGACGGCTGTTTTGTAGTTCGTAGCCTTAACCGTGATCGTATAGTCACCGGGAGCTAAATTCACAATCTTGTAGTATCCATCGTCATTCGTCGTCGCTTCGCGGGATGCATTCGTACCGGCCTTGCGCACTGTGACTGAGGCATTCGCCACCACCGCGCCATTCTGATCGCGAACTGTGCCTTGCAGGTCTGCGGCATTCGACTGAGCTTGAGACATGGCGGCGCTGACGCAACCCAAAACAATGAAACAAGCCAGCAAGCTACTCAGTGAGGTTCTACAACAACGGCTGAGATACCAAGACATCTTTGTTTCTCCTTTTTAAGTTAGCATGCGAACTGTGGCCACAGATCTCATACCGATCAAAAACTAGCTAGTAATACATAACGAACCGACCAGGCGCGATTTGTGAGGTAGGAGCAGCTACGACAATTTCGATAGGTTTGCATGCCGGTAGTGCTTGATGAAAACCCGCGTCCCGCGCCCATAACTGGAGACTAGGCAGTTTGTACCCTAAATCCATTCACGAGGCAAGAATTAATTAGTCAGTCTGCGATACTTAGCGTTGTGGGCCATTATCTTACACGTTCAGCCAGCGAATAAGTTTCAGACGCCGGACCGCGAGTCGCTCGCGCGAGCCGTCGGCGAATCTGTTCGTTCGCGCCGAAAAAGCGAATCGCCAATTCCGCGAAGCCCGGAACAAATGCGGCTTTGCGCAAGAGTGAACAAACGTTTAGGCGGGAAGCAAAGAAACGATGGTAGGCGGCTGTATACTTCAAGCGCAAATCGGCGACTCTGAGTGTTCCGGTATCTGCATCCAAATAATTGCCGATAGCTCTCGCCGCCAGTTCGCCACTTTCCAGAGCCATTAACATTCCGCTGCCCGTGAAAGGATCGATGAATGACGCGGCGTCGCCAACGGTCAGCAGCCCATCGGCCGGAGCCACGTCTTGCCGGCCAAAGCCATCGAGTGAAACGGCCAGCCACTGAGAGTGAGTTCGCGCACCTTCCAAAGTAAAACGGGCGCGACGGTTTTGCGAGACGACTTCACGCATTACGCGATCGGCGTCTGAGGCGCACGAACGAACGTCGCGCGCGGAGGCGATAAAGCAAAGGTTGCTGAGTCCATTTTCAATGCTGCTGAGACCGCCGTATCCGCGCCGATAGAAATAAATTTCACAGACTCCGGGCGCGACCCGCACGTTTTCGAGATGAGCTTTGAAGGCGATCATCGGCGGGCGCTTCAGTTTCGCGTTTTCTTTGGCGGCGGGTAAACGCCGGGCCAGCGCTCGGGCGCGACCGGTCGCATCGATGGTGATCGCAGCTCGATAAATCTCTGCGTGCGATCCCGCTTTGATGGTCACACCCTGGACTTGCCCTTTTTCAAGCACCAGATCCGTGACGTGCGCGTCTTCCAGCACCTGCGCTCCGGCGGCGTGAGCCCGGCGCAACAAGCGCTCATCCATCTCCGCGCGACTCAAGCCGAGCGCCACTCCGCCAGATCCAAACCAGGAGCTCGGCACGCTGACTTTGCTGCCGTTACGCGAATAAAAAACCGTTTCTGCGAGAGTCGCCGGCCCGGCGGCAAGCATCTGTTCTTTGACGCCCAGCCGATCGAAGTGCAGCGCGCATTCGGGAGAGATGAATTCACCACATAACTTCGGACGCGGAAATCTCTTTTGTTCAGCCAGCAGCACCCGTGCGCCGCCGATTGCGAGGTGAATCGCGGCGCTGGCTCCTGCGGGTCCCCCACCGGCGATGATCACATCAAATGTTTTTGGCTGGTTCATACGGTTTAGAGCCGGAACCTGTCCCGCCTACGTGCGCAAGTGCGCGCGCTAAACGTTTTTGGAGCCATTGCTCGCAGCGCTCAAAATTAATCGCGACGGAAAATACTTCTCCACTTTTACGCTGGCCAGGCCTGTTCTTCGGCCAATCTCTTCCATCTCTTCAGGGGTAAAGCTTTTCAGGATCGACAGCGCACCGTCCTCGCGCAGCAGACGATTGTGCAAAATCAAACGGCCGATTGTGGTATAGAAAAAATAGGCTACCGGATTTCGATGCAAGTCGATCACGAAAATTCCGCAGCGGGCGACGCGCGCCATCTCCTGAATGATTTTCACAGCGCCCGCATCATCAAAATGATGCAGTGTCAAAGATTGAATCACGTAATCGAATGTCTGGTCCGCGAAAGGGAGCAAAAAACCATTCGCCCTGACCGAAGCTATTTCCGAAAACTCCGCAGACTCTTCGAGAATCGCCTTCGCTGATCGCTCATTCAACTCGACGCCAGTCAAAAATGTTGTCCTCTTAGTATCACGCGCCCACTCGGCCGCCACGCGCAGCAACTCTCCCGAACCCGCCCCCACATCGAGGACGGAAAATGATCGCGAACCGCGGCGCTCAATTACCCTCAGAAGCGAATTACGCAGAGCGTTCGCATCTCCCAGCCATTCGTTAACGCGACGCAACTCAACCAGACAGCCCTCGTACTCTTCGGGTGTGTAGGTGCCTTTGTCGAGGTTTTCAGGTTCGAGGCTGCGTTGGCGAAACTTTTCGAACACGATTAAATAGTCCACAGATTACGCAGATAAAGAAAAGCGGCAGCCACAAAGAGGCCCAAGAAGTACAAAAAGAAATACGACAGTGAAAGTTCTATGAACCTGCTTGAGCCAATTGTGCATTTCGTACCTGATTGATTTTCTCTTATCTGTGAAATCTGCGTAATCTGCGAGTTAGATTCGTTGAATTACCAGCGCGCTGTTCTTCGATCCGAATCCAATACAGTTGCAGAGCGCGATTTGGACGTCGGCCTCACGAGCTTCGAGCGGCACGTAATCCAGATCACAATCCGGATCGGGTTCGTCGA
>DATISD010000259.1:0-3669 GCA_035469005.1 Pyrinomonadaceae bacterium
GAGATTTCCGGGAGAATGTCTTCAATTTCGAAGGGTGGTGGATCGCGAGGTTGGGTTCGACGTGAGAACCCACTGCCAAAGGAATTATACACTGCATGCGAGGATTTTAGATCAACTAAAAATGACGACTTTACTATTCGCTATAAACATTTTGTGCTCCCGGCACTCTTTTTCGAGATCGCCGGTTTTACGACAATGACGCCAGCGCGTCTTCGATTTCCGTTTCTTCACTCTCGGCGACGGTTCGCAGGTCAATCAACACCCGGTCATCCACGATTCTGACGACGACGGCGGGCTCCCGTCGCCTGAGGATGGTTTCGAGCTCATTTGCGGTTCGCGAAGAACTGGTCACAGAAATCAGAAGCGTCGGCAAGGGCGATGTTGGCGCAGAGCCACCTCCAACAGCAGACTCTCCCTCGACTCTTTCGAGGCTGATGGTGGAAGGAACTCTGTTGCGGACTCTGGCGATTAGCCTGTCCACCCGCGCACCGATTTCTTCGGCCGTCATTGCCATCATTTGCTGCGCCGGGACCTTGTCGCCCCGAGAGTATTCTTCCAGAGTCGCTTCCAGCGCCGCCAGGCGGAGTTTGTCAGCGCGCAACGCCCGGTAAAGTGGATTGGCACGCATTCGTTCGATTAGTTCCACGCGGCCGACGATGATGCCCGCCTGCGGACCACCCAAGAGCTTGTCACCGCTGAAAGTCACGACATCAGCTCCGGCCGCGAGCGATTCCCGGATAACGGGTTCGCCTGCGATACCGTACTCGGCCAGGTCCAACAGAGCTCCGGAACCGGCATCTTCGTACAGCGGCAATCCGGCGTCGTGCGCCAATTCTGCGAGTTGCGAAAGTGTGGGCGTCTTAGTGAAACCTACAATTCGGTAGTTCGAAGTGTGAACACGCATCAGCAGGCGAGTATGCTCCGACATCGCTTTGCGATAATCAGCGAGTTGGGTCCGATTTGTTGTGCCCACTTCGACCATAAGAGTTCCCGATTGAGCCATCACGTCCGGCACGCGAAAGTCGCCACCAATCTCAACCAGTTCACCTCGCGACACGATCGTTTCACCGTTACGGGCCAGAGTGCTGAGCACCAGCAGCGCCGCGGCCGCACAATTGTTGACCACCAGCGCGCCTTCCGCGCCAGTCAACTCAAGCAAAAGATCTTCGGTCTTGCCGCCGCGCCGGCCGCGCATCCCCGCCACGATGTCGTATTCCAGCGAGCAATAACCCGAAGTCGCCTCAATGGCTCGACGGGCAGCGGCTGAAAGCGGCGCCCGCCCGAGATTTGTATGCAGGATCACGCCGGTCGCGTTGATTACTTGGCTCAATCCTTTGGCCGCTTGGTCACGATGCAATTCCGACAGGCGACGCTCAGCTTCTTTCAACAACTCAGCCCGCAAACCATTTTTCCCGGCTTTTGCTGCGCTGCTGGGTTTCGACAGCAGCTCGTGGCGAAGTTCGTTAGTCACCTGGCGAGCAAGCGAGCTTAGACGCGCCGCTCCGATCTTTTCGCCGACAGCCCGCGCGACCTCGGTTTTCAACACCGAATCGACTGACGGCAGCGCGCGCAACAAAGCGTTGGTAGTGTCGTTTTTTGTCATGAAAAGATGTGGTAAACGCGCAGAAGATTAGCCGTTTCGCGAGCCCGAGGCAATCACGAAAAAGTTTATTGACACATGGTGAACCCAGCCCCTACACTCGAAATAATCGTGGCGAACCCGCTTGCGCCGCTTTTTTAGGAGACTCACGATTGGCACTAAAAGACAACAAATTAACCCGACGCGCCAAAGAACTCCGCGGCAAATTAAAGGCGATGGGCCTCGACAACGAACCCACGATCGAAGATCAGTTGGCCCGCATTGAAGAAGACATTCGCCGCCTGAAAGTCGAGTTCGATATTTATTTCAACGGCGCCGTCAAGCGGCCGCCCTACGACACGAAAATGCGCGTTGAATCGCACCTCAAACGACTGGGCGACGATCGAAGTCTTAGCTTCGCGCAGCGCTATCATTACAATGCGTTAGCTACCCGGTACTCTTCATTTCGCGAACTGTGGCGTCGTACGTTGCAGGACCGCGAAGAAGGACGCGGCAGCGTTGGCGCGCGCGGGGTAACGCGCGAGGCGCCACCGGCATTTGAGCGTTCAGAGTTTTCCTGCGCAGATGTGCGCCACGACGTGCGAACCGTCAAGGGCGTTTACGATTCGCTGATCGAAGCGAAACGCAGTTGCGGCGAGGCCACGCGCGATCTTTCGTTTGCGAAATTTCATCGGTTAGTCATCGAACGAACTGAAGCTTTGAAAGACGGATCGAATCGGATGATCTTCTCGGTCGACGTTGAAAATGGCCATGTCAGTTTCAAGGCGAAGATGGATAAGTAGCATGTTCCGGAGTTCGAGTCTAAAGCTGATTCCGCCTGAAGGCGGGACTCCAAACCAAATTAAAAGGGCGATCTCGAATGAACGAGATCGCCCTTTTTGTTTCGCGTCTTCCGGGCTCACGACCGGAAGGTGGTCAGTGGCTGTGCTTGAACAGCAAGCCGGGGAGACCTACGCCTTTGTCACTTTTTCGGCCTGTGGTCCTTTTGGCCCCTGCGTCACCTCGAACTCGACTTCCTGACCCTCTTCGAGAGTCTTGAAGCCATCGCCCTGAATGGCGCTATAGTGAACGAAGATGTCCGATGAGCCTGGCTGTTCAATGAAGCCATAGCCCTTCGAGTTGTTAAACCACTTGACCTTACCGGTTATTCTAGACATACAAACGAATCCTCCTAACGATTCGACGAAAAACAGAAGCCGTGAGTGGACTGAAGGCCTTCACCAGGGCTTCCTTGGTTAATGCTGTGAGCCGGACGCGCTTTCAATCGGGGCGCAATACGGAAACACACAACGAACAATGTGCTGGCGGGTTATCAAAAATGCGAACTCGTCAGACACGTACTTCAAGCAAAAAACTAAAACCTCATTGATTTTGCGCTTGCAAATCGAAATGCGAAGGCAGGTGTAAATCCAAACCCAGGCACTGATTGAAACGACGGCGAATGCTAGCCGATGCCGTTTTAGCATGTCAAGAAGAAATTCCGGGCAGCCCCGGCATGTTCACCCATAGCGGGGCCACCCCACGGCGCCGGCTCAGTTAAATCTTCTTGATGCTGGAGAGCAATTTCTCATAGGCATCGGCGTTTTTCTCAAAAAGGTTCGGAGCGGCAAAGGTCAAAATCAATAGGGGCTTCTTCGCGCCCAGAACGTCAACGCTCCACACGATCGTGGCGCCATTCACATCACCAGTGCCGGTTTCTCCATAATGCGGCATGCCATTAAGGGTGTCCTGGCTCGGCTTGCCCTCAGTCTTCATATTCTTGATTGTCTTGCTCAGTTCCTTATCCAATTCCTTCACCGCCGCGTCAAAAGTATTCTCGTCAGGGACCCAGAAGACGACCTGGAGCGAATCGTCGGCAGATGAGACGGTGATTACTTCGCCCTCAGCCTTCGATTTCCAGCCTCTCGGCAATTGGAACTGGACGCCTGCGTCAGAATGAGTGAATACCTGGCCGCCTTGGACCGCGGGGGCGATCGAAGTTGTAGCCGTCGAAGTCATTGCTACCAGGGCCGAGGCGATTAGCGCAATGGACAAACTGATAATTAGTCTTTTCACGGGGGTCTCCTTTT
>DATISD010000260.1:0-3177 GCA_035469005.1 Pyrinomonadaceae bacterium
TTCGCCTCCGCCAAAGGTGAGTTGTAAACCCGTGCGCTGCCGAACTCGCGCTGCAGATTCGCTGTGACTTTGAAAACTCCACCCTTTCCCTTCACCTGCTCCAGGGATTTCTCACGCGAGCAATCGGCGACGTCCTCGCCAAAGACGAGGATGCGCGGATCGCGCCTCATCTCAGTGTGCAAACAGCGATTGATCAAATCGACCATGGTGCCCGGATTGCCGCTTAACTCAACTTTATCTTCAGTATCGAACTCCTTCGACGTGGGATCTACTGAAGGCGAGTAAACAAAGTTCGTGGCCGTCTCGGGCGCAGGTTGCGGACTGACCAGCGCTGCGTCCGCAGCGTTATTCACCTCACGATCGATTTCGTCTTTGAGATTCTGAAGCTCGTCCTGACTCGCGATTCCTTCCTGCACCAGCAGGGAGCCGAACCGCTTGATGGGATCCCGTTCGGCGTCGGCGACGCGTTCGGCTTCCGCTCGATAAAGCTTTTCATCGTCGGAAAGCGAATGCGAGTAAGGCCGAATTACTTTCGCATGCACGAATGAAGGGCCGCGATTTTTGCGACAGTTATCAACGGCGCGTCGCATGACGTCGAGCGATTCGATTGGATCGGTGCCGTCACAACGTTGCCGGTACAGATTCGGAAACCCCGATACCAATTTCGAAATGTCGCCGCCCGCAGTTTGCACCTCAACGGGAACGCTGATCGCATAACCATTGTCTTCCACCAGAAACACTACCGGCAGTCGCAGGTTACAGGCGGTGTTAAGCGCTTCCCAGAATTCACCTTCGCTGGTGGTGCCATCGCCCAGCGAAACGTACACGACTTCGTCGTTATGAAAACTCCTGACCCGCCGCTTTAGCTCCTTAATCAGCTTGATTCGATAAGTTGCCTCGGCGCAGCCCACCGCCTGTAGCAGCTGCGTGCCCGTCGGCGATGACTGCGAGACGATGTTGAGTTTCTTGTGCCCCCAGTGCGAAGGCATCTGCCGTCCGTGCGAATTTGGATCTGCTTCGGCCCCGACGCTCTCCAGCAACATCTCGAGCGGCGTCATCCCCAACTGCAGGCACAACGCGCGATCGCGATAATACGGATAGAACCAATCGTACCCGGGCTTAAGGCACATCCCCGCGGCCGTCAGGATGGCCTCATGGCCGGCGCCGCTAATCTGAAAGAAGATCCGATTCTGGCCTTTCATCTGGATCTCTTTGTCATCCAGACGACGCGACAGATACATCGTCCGAAACATCTTCAGCATTTCTTCGCGGCTGGGCCTGGGCAGTTCGCGCTCTTTCTGTTTCGGAGGTTTCCGGGATTTGGATGGCTGCGGCGGTTTGATGACAGTTATCGGGGCGGGCCGCGGCTCAGCCTTGGCGACAGTTTTCGCGCTGAAGGCTTTTTCCGGGAGTCCACCTTCCGGTTTTTTGACTAGTCTGAGAACTTTCGTGTCGCTCATGATCGAAATAATGTGTCAGAACGGGGAGCGAACCGGGGTGGTGGGAGCGACCGGATCATCAAATCGGCTTGCGTTTGGATCCCGTCGCTATCGCTCCGGGTTCTGACGCGATATCTATGGTACTGAAAATTCGCTTGCTAAAATCTGCCGATATTCTTCGGCCATGCCCGGATGGCCATGCGCGTTCGCTATTTCAATTCCGCGTTCATATGTTGTGCGCGCTTGGTCCGACTGATTCGCCCGCTCATATGCTCGCGCGAGCATCCCGTACGCGTTGCCTTCGTCATCAGCAGCCGCAAGATAACGCTCGAGCGTTTCAATCAGCTTCGTTTCGTCGCCGGCCTTTTCGTACTCTTTAGCCAGGCCGAAAAGCACCGCAGTATTCGCCGGATCTCCGGCGAGCATCTGTTCGAAGATTTCGATTCGTGATTGAATCACTGCTTCATTGACTCATTGATTCATTGAACCAATGAATCAATTCTTGATAATCAACTTCGCAATCGTCTGCAACTGCATGTTCGAAGTGCCTTCGTAAATCGCCCCAATCTTTGAATCGCGCCAGTACTTCTCGACCGGATAATCCTTCACGTAGCCGTAGCCACCATACATTTCAATCGCTTTCGAAGTGATTCTTTCCGCCGCGCGCGACGAATAAAGCTTGGCCATGGCTGCTTCCTTCACAAAATTCTGGCCTGCATCTTTCATCCGCGCGGCGTTGTAAACCATCAGGCGCGCCGCTTCGAGATCGGTCGCCATCTCAGCCAGCTGAAACTGTAATCCCTGAAATTGATTGATGCTCTTGCCGAACTGTTGCCGCTCAGCTGTGTACCGCAGCGCGCTCTCCAAAGCGCCGCGCGCGACGCCAATCATCTGGGCGCCGATGCCGATGCGGCCTTCGTTCAAAGTTTCGATTGACGTCTTGTAGCCCTTACCAACTTCCCCGAGCACGTTTTCCTTAGGAACTTTGCAGTCCTCCAAAATCAATTCCGTCGTTGAAGACGCGCGAATGCCGAGTTTGTTTTCCTTCTTGCCGACGGTGAATCCTTCAAAGGCCTTTTCAACAATGAAAGCGGTAATACCGCGATAACCCGCCTCGGGATTAGCGTTAGCGAAGAGCACAAAAATCTCCGCCTCTTTGCCGTTCGTAATCCAAAGTTTGCGACCATTGACGACAAAGTGATCGCCGCTGTCGACGGCGTGCGTCTGCATCGCAAACGCATCCGAGCCGGAGGCAGCTTCGCTCAACGCATAGGCGCCAACCTTTTCACTCGCTAACTGGGTCAGGTATTTCTTTTTTTGATCCGGGTTTCCCCAGCGAATTAACGCGTTGTTAACCAGAGTGTTCTGGACGTCGACCAGAACTCCGACCGAAGCATCAACTCGCGAAAGCTCTTCGACCGCCAGGATTGCCTGAAAGAACGAACCTCCCGCGCCGCCAAACTCTTCAGGTGTTTCGATTCCCATCAGGCCCAACTCGAAACATTGTTTGGTCAGCGATTCGTCGAGATGAGCCTGTTCGTCCATCTCTTCTACGCGTTTGCGAATCTCGCCTTCCGCAAATTCGCGCACGCTTTCGCGAAACATTTGTTCGTCTTCCGAAAGAGTTGTTAACGGACGCGCGACGGATTCTTCAATTGCCAATTGACTTTGACTCATATATTTGCCGGACCGCAGGAAAGGATGAATTGGTCGATCTTGAATCGACATCATAATCAAC
>DATISD010000261.1:0-4634 GCA_035469005.1 Pyrinomonadaceae bacterium
GTCTTTCGCGCGGTTTTGCATGCTGGCAAGTCCATGCCCTTCGCTCTCCTCCGCAAGGTCAAACCCTTGGCCGTTATCGCTTACTCGCAGAAACAACTGATCGCGATTAAAGCGAAACTCAACCTCAGCTTCGGTTGCGCCCGAGTGCTTGACGATGTTGTTGATGCTCTCTTTGAAAATGAGAAAAACTTCGCGCCGCAGGTTTGCACCCAGGGGCAAATCTTCATCGACTTCCGGCGCGCGGAAGCGCACGTTGAGGTCGCAGGCGGTGGAGACTTCGCTGGTTAGCGTCCGCATGCGCTGCGTAAGATCGCTGAGGTGATCTTTCTGGGGATTAATGGCCCAAACGATGTCGCTCATCGCATCCACTAATTCGCGCGAACAATTGGCAATCTGGGCGAGCGGCTGGGCCACTGCACCCTCGCGACCGGCGATGCGCTGATTGACAACTTCGCTTAAAAGTGAAATCTGCGTCAGGCTCGATCCGATATCGTCATGCAGGTCACTGGCAATTCGTTTGCGCACGCGTTCAAGTTCGATGGCTCGAGCTTCGCGAGTTCGTAGTAGCTCTTCTGCGGCGCGCTTTCGCTCAGTTTCGTCACGCGCAATACCCGTGAAGTACCGTTGCCCATTGCGAGTGAATTCTCCAAACGACAGTTCGAGCGGGATCTCTTTACCATCCTTGCGCAAGCCTGGTAATTCTACCGCGCTCCAGCTGATGTGCCGTTTGCCGGTCTCCACATAACGACCCAGACCTGCGCGATGAACGTGGCGAAGGTATTCAGGCATCAGCATCGTCAGGTCCTGGCCCAGCATCTCGCTGACCGGATAGCCAAAAATATTTTCAGCCGCGCGGTTGATGTAAATGATTGTGCTGTTCGCATCGATCGTGATGATTGCGTCAGAGGCTGTGTCAGCCAGGGTACGAAATCGGGTCTCGCTCTCACGGAGCGCTTGTTCGTTTTGCTTTCGCACCAGCAATTGTCCGATCTCTGCACCGATTGGTTGGATCATCTCTTCGACTCTCTCATCTCGATCGGTGATCCGGCGACGAAAGAATTCAATGATGCCGATTACTTCCGTACCTAACAAAATTGGGAAGCTGAATCCGCTGCGTAGCCCTTCCCGCGCAGCGAATGTCAGCCGCGGAAAGTTCTGATCCTCGGTCAGGTTTCGTATCCATAAAGGCGTAGCCGTCGCCCAGACGCGTCCCGGCAATCCTTCGCCTGGAGCGAAGGTTCGTGCCCGCGTCTGGGCCTCGAATTCAGTCGCTTGCATTGCCGGCTGGTGCCATACCGCTACGCACCGCAATAGGGTTGCGTGTCTATCCACATCCCAGATGACTCCCACGTCCCAGTCCAGGGCTTCACAGATCGCCTGCAGTATTCCGGGTGCGGCCTCGAGCGTTGAGCTCGATTCTCCCAGCCTCCGGGTAATCTCGTATTCAAGTTTCAGTCTGCGGTTAAGCGTGTTGAGCATGCGCATTCGCGTCACGCGATAACGATCAAGCGCAAACACCATCGCCGCGACCAGCAAAACGACCAGGGCAATAAACCACCAGCGCCGCCAAATTGGCGGCAGGATTCTAAAGCTCACGATGGCGGGCTCCGGGCTGTAAACACCAGCAGAATTGATCGCGCGCACCATGAATCGGTAAGACCCGGGCGCGAGGTTCGAATAATTCACGGTGTGTTGGGTGGTCGGCGCGCTCCACTGCTTGTCGGCGCCTTCGAGCTGGTACTGGTAACGCAAATCCTCACCCGTATCGAAATCAATGGCAAAGAAATCAATCTGCAAATTATTCTGGTTGTGATTCAGCTGCAGATCTGAAATCTGCACGCTGCCCAGCTCCGCTATGGGACGGCTCTCGCCGGCGACGCGCAAACCGCTGAGGCGAATTGGCGGCGGCGTTTCATCGGTTCGCTCCTCGGGAACCAGACGCGACAGACCCGATGGCGTGCCGAACCAGAGCGTCCCGCGCGAATCGCGGAAAGCAGCGATAATGAAATCGCCCGCCAGACCATTAGCAATTGAATAGTGAGTCAAGCGCGTCAAATCCGGCGAAACCCTGTCAACGCCGCGGGCCGTGCCCAGATAAACGTTGCCATAGGAATCTTCGGCCAGTGCACGAATGTTGTTGCTGGCCAAGCCTTCGCTGATGGTGAGGTGCTTGAAGTGCGGTTGGGCCGCATTGGGATCATTGACGATCGTTATGCCACTCTGCGACGACGCGATCCAGATTCTCCCCTGGCGGTCAGCGTGCATCGCGGTCACCAGGCTGGGCGCCAAACCCGCGGCGACTTCGCTGAAGTGACCCTGCGCGTACCGGAGTACTTCGCCATCAAGCAGGCCAAGCCAAATCGCACCGGTTTGATCTTCGGCAAAAGTTGCTACCGCCTTTCGCGATGGAAATCCGTCAGCCTCTGAAAACGTATGAAAGCTCCCGGTGGCCCTGTCCCAGGTCGAAATCCCCCAGCGGGCAACATCCTGGTCGCGCGCGCTAATCCAGAGTGTGCCTTTGGAGTCCTCGAAAATGTGAAAAAGCTGATCGCCGTTAAGGCCGTCGCGGCGGGTGTAGGTGCGCAGCAAGTGGCGTTGATCCAGCGCCGCCACATCGTTGGTCGCACCGAAATGATAGAGACCAATATTCGTCAGCACCCACCACTCGCCCTCCCGATCCTGAAAAACAGAATTAGAGGTCCACAACGCGTTGGCCGTGACGGGCACTGGCAGCCGAATAGTGCGGAAGAAACGTCCATCGAATGTGCTCAGCGAAAAATTGTCGCCGGCAATGTACAGATTGCCGGACCGTGTTTCGCCGAGAGCCAGGACGCCTGGACTTTTCAAACCGTCGGCCGGGCCATAACTTACTAACCCATGCCGGTCTAAGCGCATTAGACCAGTGGGCCCGGCGAGCCAGAGATTGCCGCTTGCGTCCTCAGCCATCCCGGACGCAACTTTCTGCCCCCCCGGACCCGAATCCAGCACTTCAAATTCTTTTCCGTCAAAACTCGCAATGGTCGACCCGTCTGAGATCAAAAGACGGCCATCAGAAGTTTGATAGAAGGTCTTGCTGTGAAGGAGATCAGTGAAGAAAGCGTAGCGAAAAATCTCGCCAGGACGAGCAGGCGCCACAACTGGAGTTTGTGTCGCTGGCTGAACCTTTGAAAGCTCGTCAAACTTTCGAATCGCGGGAACCCGCCCGCTGGAAATCTCAGCCGTCGACTCAGGCTTAATGGCATATACGCCCGAGGCGCGACCCACCCAGATCGTTCCTTCGCGATCTTCGAGCATCTGGGTAACTACGTCCTGGCGAGGAATTGTGAAGTGATAATAGAACTCACGGCCGTCGCCCAATCGACGCACCACGGTTGAATTTGAGCCAATCCAAAGACTGCCATCGCGACTCTCGCAAAACGACGAGACCGTCAAGTCGCGACCTGTTTGCAAGGCGATTTTGTGGAAAGAGATTTTTCCGGCATCGTCTTGTATCCGGTAGACACCATTATTGAGGCCGCCCCAAAGGTCGCCATTGTGATCCTCAAACAGAATGTAGCGATCCTCACTCACTAACTCAGCACTTAAACGTGGCCGCTCGGTGCTGGAAACCTCGGCAGGCAGAGTCCGGGGATCGAAACGGTAGAGTCCGCCGGTCGTGACAATCCAATAAATCCCCTGGTGAGTTTCAAGTATCGTTTCGATTCCGGGCGGGGCGTTCTTATCGCCAACCTGATAAGTCACAAACCGGGCGCCGTCGAATCTACTCAGGCCGTCGCGCGTGCAAATCCAGAGAAAGCCGCGCGAATCGCGCATCAATGAGTTGACGAAGCTGCTGCCTAAACCGTCGGCGGAGGTGTAGTTCCTGATGGGAAGTCGCGCCGCGTCAATACCCGATGCGGCGAGCGTACAGAGAGAGACAAAGGTCAGAAGGTATACGGCGTATTTCTCGAGCCGCATCATCATGCGCCGTACGTTTATCACAAAGATCGTGCGGCGGCTACTTAAAAAGAGATACAGCAAGATCCGCGTTCAGTCTCACCCCAGGAAAAAAGCCGGCGCGGCTTCAGCAAAGCCGCGCCGTCAATCGAAGAGATTCCGACAGCCCGAACTAATTTCCAAATCGCTGCCGGTATTCAAACGAGGTGGTGAAGGCCTTGATCATCTCGGCGTTGAGGTAGTTCCCGCCAAACTGATTCAGTTTGTTTAGCCAGAAGTTGTAGCCACTGTAGTCCGAGTCAGGCGCGGCGTTCGGATCCCGGCGTAGGTAGCCGAAGTATTCCATCATCACGAACGCCGCATTTTGCTCCTGTTGCCGGAAGCTGGTGTCCGATGCCACCTCGAGCAATACGGCCGACCGGTTCATAGTTGCTGCATTCAACGCCGCGACCAGCTTGTCCTTCTCCATCTGCGGCGGCACGATTCAGGCATTCTGGTAGAGCGCGTTGACATAAGCATCGTTCGACAAGGCATCATAAGCTGCCGTGAACTCGGCCCGGTTTACCCACTTATCGGCAAACTGCTGCTGATTGTCGGCCAGCTTCTGTTGCCATCCAGGAGCATTGACGATTACGCCCCGGCTCACTTCCTGCAAATCACGCATGAACGCAGCGTACTTCGGCATTTCGGATCTCGAC
>DATISD010000262.1:0-3244 GCA_035469005.1 Pyrinomonadaceae bacterium
GTCTGCGCCATTGCCGAGAAGCCGCAGACTGGACAGTCTGCGGTACTTCAAATCGCCTCCTCGATGTTTTGCGCCGCGGCGTTAAGCGCTTCGAACAATTCCTCAGCTGAGATGTCAGCCTTTTTAAACTTCACTTCAACCTTAAATTCCCTGCCCGGGGCTTCGTATCGATATACGTACGGTTCGGACGCGCCCGTGGGATCGATATAAGCCTTGCGAGCCTTGCGCGCGCCGTCGCGGGTTAATCCTTCGGCGGCGATTTGCTCGGCCATCGCCTGCATCGATTCGTCGTCCGGCTGACGCACGATTTGCAGTAACAGCGACTTGGAGGTGATTTCGCAGGCGCGACAGATTTCACGAATCGACTCAGGAATGGCGGCAATCGACAAAGCTTCGGTCACGGTGCTCCGGCTCTTCCCGACTTTGCGCGCGACCTCTTCATGCGTATAACCAAATTTTTCGGAGAGCGCTCGCAGACCGTCCGCCTCTTCCCAGGGCGTCAGGTCTTTTCGCTGCATGTTTTCGATCAGCGCGATCTCAGCAACTTCGCTCTCGTCAACATCCATTTCGATGCACGGCAGTTCCTCGAGACCGGCAGCGCTGGCCGCGCGCCAGCGACGTTCGCCGGCGATAATCATCCAACGTCCCGTACTGGTCGGTTTGACGAGCAAAGGTTCCAGGACGCCCTTCTCCTGAATTGAAGCAGTCAGCTCGGTGAGATCGCCGATTTCGGTGCGCGGCTGGTCGGGATTTGGATCAAGTTTGTCGATGGGCAACAAACGTCCAACGTGAGTAGTGCTGGCTTGCGTCAATTCCTCGACGTAGTGCGCGTCGTGACGCATGCTCAAGCCTGCGGGTAAGCCTCTTCTAGACACGGCTCAATACCTCTTTGCAAAGTTTTTCGTACTCAACCGCGCCTGACGATTGCGGCGCGAACGTAAAAATCGATTCCTTGTACGCCGGCGATTCTTCCAGGCGCACGCTCTTGGTGATCACGGTCTCGAACAGCTTAGGTCCGAACACGCGGCGGATCTGTTCGTAAACTTCCCTTCCCAGCGTTGTGCGCTTGTCGTGCAACGTAACCACCACCCCGAGCATTTCCAGCTTGGGATTAGGGCGGGCTTTGACCTTCTCGATCGTTTCCAGAAGGTCGTCCGTCCCTTCCAGCGCAAAGTAAGAAGACTGAATTGGAATCAGGACGTGCGTCGAAGCCACCAACGCGTTGACCGTTATCAGGCCAAGCGTCGGCGGCGTATCGATGACGATGACCTTGTAGTGCTTCTTCAACGGCTCCATCCGATCCTTCAACCGAAATGGAGCATCAAAATCGCCGACCAGCTTCGATTCAAGTTTCGCCAGACTGATTCTCGCTGGGATGATATCCAGACTTTCAATCGTGGTTTTGTAAACCGGAAGTTCTTCAGTTCCCTGCCCGTCCATCATCAATTCGTAAGCCGAGCGGTTGATGCTCATCGGATCGAGAAACGAGATTGAGCTATTGGCCTGGGGATCGAGATCGAGAAGAAGCGTCTTGCTTCCGCGCCGGGCGAATGCGGCTGCGAGGTTGATGGCTGTGGTCGTCTTGCCCACGCCGCCTTTTTGATTAGTGATTGCTATTATCAACGTTTCAGATTTGCCCCGTTGGAGGATCTTAATTGCTTCTCATCACTACATCGGCAAATCACTGGCGTCTCCGATCACATCGGGCCAGTCTTCTTCTCCGGTTTCGTCGTCGGGTTGCGTCTCTTCGTCCGTAGCAATCGAATTACGCGACGCCTGGATGACCTCAGCATCCACAAAAATCGGACAGTCGGCGCGTAACGCCAGCGCAATCGCGTCGGATGGTCGGGAGTCGAGTCTCATGGCCTCGCCATCTCCGGCGGTCATTTCGATGACTGCATAAAAAGTATTGTCACGCAGCGACGTAACGACCACTCGATCGACAGTTAATCCCAGCTCGACGATTAAATTGCGCAACAGGTCGTGGGTCATGGGCCGCGGCGGCGCAATTTTTTCAATCTCCAGCGCGATTGCGTTGGCTTCATACGCGCCGACCCAAATCGGCAGCATCGTCTCGCTGTTAACGTCCTTGAGGATGATGATTGGCGTGCCGCTATTCGGATCCATCATCAGCGCTCGAATCTTGACCTCGATTTCCATGTTCGTCCCGCCTATTGTACACAAATCAACGATTCAAGGGGTTGATAACCTTCCCATAAAGACTATTCTGTTTTGCCGCCGAGATGCGAACTTTGACTACTTGTCCCAGCAACGTTTGACTGGCGGGGAAATTCACAACCTTGTGGCAGGTCGAATGCCCGGTCATGTCGCTGTCTGACTTGGAACTCATTGCTTCTACCAGAACATCCAGAGTGCGGCCCAGGTAGCTGTCGTAGATTTTCTTTTGCAGCCGGCGCTGCGTTGTTTCCAACTCGATAAAACGAGCCGACTTCTCTTCCCGGCTCACGTCATCCGGCAGTTTCGCGGCCGGCGTTCCCCGGCGTTCCGAGTATTTGAAAATATAAAGGCCATCGTAACCGACTTCTTCAACCAGCTTCACGGTGTCGTGAAAATCCGTGGCCGTCTCTCCCGGGAACCCGACAATGATATCACGGGTTATGGACATCCGGCGGCGGGCTTTTTTTACGGCGTCAATCCGTTTGAAGTAATCCGCGGCGCTGTGACCTCGGCGCATCGCACGCAGGATGCGATCGTTACCCGACTGGACCGGCAAATGAATCCACTCGCAAAGGTTTTCATGCTCGTCGATCGCCGCGACAATGTCCGGATGAAAATCGCGTGGGAAAGAAGTCGTGAACTTAATTCGTTCCATGCCGGTCGCAGCCACCGCGCGCAGCAGACGACAGAACGGCGTGGCTCCCTTGAAACCTTCCAGGCCCGCTTCTGTTCCCGGTCGATAGCTGTTTACATTCTGACCAATGAGATGGATCTCGCGATAGCCGTAACGACGCAGTTCGTTAATTTCCGCGATGATGTCAGATGCCAACCTGCTCTTCTCGCGTCCACGTGAAAAAGGCACGATGCAATAAGTGCAGAACTTGTTACAGCCCTCGATGATCGGCACGAACGCAACGTATTTCGACGCGCGCGCAGTCGCGGGCACGTCCCAAATCTCACCTTCGGCGCGCTCGTCGAGGTCGATAACTCGTCGCTCGCCCTCCAGCGCGCGGGAAATCAGTTGTGGTAATCGATCTGTCGCCCGCGTTCCTACGACCACATTTAC
>DATISD010000263.1:0-1651 GCA_035469005.1 Pyrinomonadaceae bacterium
TTCGTGCAGCGCTCGCGGTTCCTGACGGCGTACCCGTTGACGTTGTCGTCGACGCAATACGTCCAAAATCTGAACGCGAGCGCCGGCAACGTTTTGACCCAAGCCCAGCGCGATCAACTGATTGACGATTTGAATAGCGGAAGAACGACGCGCGGCGCGGTCTTGCGCGCGATTGCTGAGAATCCAACGCTAACCGCCAGGGAAACCAACAAGGCGTTTGTGTTGATGCAATACTTCGGCTATCTGCGACGTAATCCGAACGATCCGCAGGATTCGGACTATACGGGGTACGAGTTCTGGCTCAATAAGCTGAATCAATTCAACGGCAACTTTATTAGTGCCGAGATGGTTAAGGCCTTTATTACTTCGATTGAGTATCGCCAGCGGTTCGCTCAATAACGGAGAATTCGGAGTGTGACGGCATGTGGCACGCGCATCTTGCACTTGATGCACGGGCGGGGCACCTGTGTCACCTCGCCAAACTTCAGGACCGAGCCCTGAGCAACCACGGCGCAACCATTTGAAACTAAGCGCAGTGGCCGCTTGCGGTTACAAGTGGCCACCGCTTACAATGAGCGACCCGGCTCGATCAGATTTTTGTTGGGTTTCTTACTAATTTGGCCTGGACCCAGCGGGCCACAAACTTAATCGTTCATTTCGGTTTCTTGATGAAAAGACTTGTTATTGCCTTCTTAAGTGCGGCAGCGGCGTGTATGCTCGTCGCGGGCGCGATCTCTTCGGCACAATCTCCGGCGACCTCTACTCCTGACGCTTTTGTCACGCAGATTACCAGTTCCAATCGCAGTTCGTTCACGAATCAAGTGGGATCGTTTGCTGGCGATACGACGGCGAATGGCCGCTTTGTGGTAATCGAGTCCAATGGCGACATCGCCACGGAAAAAACGGCGATGCGCAACAATCAGGATGGCAATCGTGAGATCTTCATTTACGACTATGCGCAACGCAGGACTTATCAGATTACCAATACGCGCAACGTTTTGAAGGCTGCGGGTAGTCCATCGCCATCGCCGAGTCCAAGTCCCAGCCCGAGCGTTTCTCCCAGTCCTTCGCCGACTGTGAGTCCGACGCCACCGGCTGATGACTCGACCAACGTTCAGATTGAAATCAGCAACAACCGGCCGATGATTAGCCTGGAACCGACTTTGGTGGGGGGCAATCGGACTTACACGATTGTGTTCAGTTCCAATGCGCCGGTGTCGCCCGTGAGTTTTGACGGTACAGATCCCGGCGCCCCGACCAACACCGATATGAATCAGGAGATCTGGCTGTATCAATTCACCGTGGCTGATACCGCAGATCTTTCGAGTGGCGCTGAAATTACGCCGGTGGATTTATCGACCGGCACATTTGCCCGCATCACAAATACTCCGGCAAGTCGTGCACCTTCGCCGGGAGGCGTCCTGGGCGGCGCGGGATTCTCGCCATTCGTTGCCGATGACAACCGTGACGCGCAGATTAGCGATGATGGGCAAATCATCGCCTTTACCTCTACGCGCAATCTGGCAGGCAACAATGCCGACGCTAATCCCGAGATTTTTCTTTTTAACCGCAACACGTCTGCTTTCACTCAGGTCACGAACACGACCACGACTTCGCTTAACAATCCGATTTTCAGTTCGAACCCTTGTCT
>DATISD010000264.1:0-2858 GCA_035469005.1 Pyrinomonadaceae bacterium
ATATCACATGCCGCCGCTTCGGTCCAATGAAGTCGCGTATTACGGCGCGAACGCGGCGTTTGTGTTCAAGCAGGGAAAAGAGCGTTCGGATTACGAGAAGGCCCTGCCCGATCTCAGGAAATTCTACGGCGAGATTCGGAAAATCAGCGACATTCCGTTTGACGTTGATCGCGTATCGCAACTGGAATTGGAGTGGTGGATCATTCACCGGCAACGATCACAGCATAAGCCGGATGATTTGGCTCGAGCACTCGCCGAACTGCAGGCGGAGATTTATCGCGTGCCGGTCGAGAAGCTGATGGAACATGGCCGCCTGCGCGCCGAAGCCATGACAATTCGCGACACGAAAGCCGAAGCCGGCGCCGTCACGGAAGCAGATTGGGCAAAGATTGATCAACTGTTGCGGCAATCGTGGAGATCTTTGGCCCAGGCAGTGACGAGTTAGGTCACTGTCCGATTGCATATCCGGTTAATCGATTGCCATTGGCGACGAACAAAATTCCGGCAACCTCATCAGTGACGAACCGCTCGTCCAGATCGCTGAGCTTGATTTCCCGGTCCACGATTCCGTTCTGAATATTAATCCCGGCCAGCCCATGTCCGCCGGCGCGCTTGAGATCGGTGTAGAAGTACATCCAGTTGCCACGCAGCGTCGCCAGTCGATCCTGATGCCAAAGAAACTTTGAGAGTCGTTCCAACTGTCGCGCGGGTTCGAGCCGATCAAGCAGGCGATCCTCAACGTTGCGTGGCCGATGCTCGACCAGACGATCGCGAATACCTGAGCGAGGGTCGATTGAGGGAGTATTGAGACGAGTTCTAACTTGCGCGGCCACGCCAAATGCTTTGAATCGATTCGCGGCATAAGACCGCACAGACTTTGTGGCCATGTTAGTAGCCAATGCCTGCAAGTTGGTAAAGGAGGATCGGGTGGCCAGGCCCGACCAGCTAAACGAGGTGACGATTCTCGCTATTTGGATTCCGCGAAAAGCAGTCGATGCCACGCCCCCGAATCGAAAATAGAGCGAAGCGGCGCGGGCAGCGACAGCAGCAATGGTTCGCAAGAGGCCACGTCCTGGCGGTGGGCAACGCACCCGCCAGGTTTCCTCACCTGAATTAAAAGCAGCAATTTCCTCCCGCCCACCGATAACAACTTCGCCGCGGTCGTTGAGCAAAGCAAACGATGCACCTTTCACGTGATGCGGAAGATGCGAGAGACGCTTTCCGCTACTCGCATCGATCGCGATGATTTCATCGTGATCAGCAATAGCCAGGGTTGTCGAATCGACGAAGACCAGGTTTGTTATTCCCTTGTCTGCGCCCTTGTATTGCCACAGCACTTTCCCGCTGCGCGAATCAACGGCCGCGACCCCGTATGGGCCGCGCTCAATAGTCTCGCCGTCTTTGAGCCGCGTGAACTGGCCGCCTGTGCGCGCAAACAAGACGCGGCCGACAACAACCAATTCAGGCGTCACGCCGAGATCTTTGGCCTCCCATTCGACTTTGCCCGAGGCGCGCGAGATGGCGCGCACGTGTCCGCGACCCGAAGTATAGATAAAGGCTTCGTCAACGATCGGTGCAGCTTCGGTCAAGGCCAGGCCCTCTTCATTGACGCGAAACTTTTCGCGCGTTTTCTCCTTTCCGGTGCGCGCGTCGAACGAGGTGACGCCTTCATAAAACAGATAGAGCCGGCCATCCAGCAAGAGTGGCGGCTGATAATTATCGAGGCTGTATTCCACGTCGTTCTTTTCTTCCCAGCGAGTCGGCATCATTTCAATCTCGCTGCCGATCTCGTGCTTCCACAGTTCGTCGCCCGACGTCAGGTTGAGCAGATGGACCACGGGTTTGCGCTTGAAAGTCTCGCGCACCGGCCCCTTGGCGTCCTTCGTCAAAACGACCGCGAGCAGATTCGTTTCCGTGTCGACGGCCATGTGCATCACGGCGCCGCGCAACTTCTCACTCTGCCAGATCGTGCCGCCGCCCAACGCATCAATCGCCTCAATTCGAGTGCGCGATCCCTTTTCAAAGCTGACGAGCACGAGATCGGTTCCGGGGATGGGCGCGACATCATTTTCGTCGAGCGACGATTCCTTGCGCCGCCAAAGAATGTCGCCGGTGGTCGCGTCAACCGCGTAGATCGATTCTTTGGTGCCGACAATCACGGCGCCCACGTCCGTGGCTTGATAGAAGTTAATCTTGTCATCGAGTTTGGCGGACCAGGTTTGAGCTCGGCCGGTGAAAGGGCCGAGCAACGTCAAGATAAACAAGGAAGTAGCGAAGATTCTACTGTGCATTGTGCTCATTGTAACGCGAAATATTTGCGGAACAGGCAGGGCGTTTGGCGCCGGCAGTGTCCTAATTTCGGTGTTCTCTGTGGCTCCGTGATTTCTCCGCGTCTCTGTCGTGAGATTCTTCCTCAAATAGTGGAATAATCGGTTCTTCAGGAAAGCGCCTCTTGATCAGAAAAGCAGTGGCCGCGTGGTTAATGGCAAACATGTGATTTGGAAATACTGGAAGCGTCTAACGCCGGAGTTGACCCAGTGAGATTATCAATCAAGCGGCTTTGCCCTTCTTTCTGCTTTGTCAGGCCTCGACTCCCCGTTTTCTTTCTGCCCAGATCTGGTTGCCGCTGAATTCTTCAGCAAATCCGTGGTCCTTTCAGTAATGCTCGGTACGTATTCAATATTGCTTCCTTGTGGCAGATACTCTGTTGGGTGTGATGGTGTTAGAACTTCGGGTTGTGAGGAGAAATCGGATTCACTTTTTTTGTGAGGAGAAGGCACAAGATACGGGTAAACTGCCAGAAACATTCCCAGGAAAGAAATCAATACGCCAACGACAGTGATAATGTCCTCGTGCAC
>DATISD010000265.1:0-8098 GCA_035469005.1 Pyrinomonadaceae bacterium
GGCGACAATTTCTTCTCCGTTCATGACCGGAGCGGCTATCGTCAACCCCATCTCCTGTCCTGATCGAATGATCTGTGGCCGGCTGATAATTACACCTCGACCGCTCATTTTGGCCAGGACGTCCGCGATGCGCTGGTCTAACTCTTCCCGCTTGATCAAATCGAATTGAAAGGCGCGATGCACTTCCCCCTTAACCGGACAAATGGCCAGCGCGATCAAATTAGGATCGTCCTGAAGGCTCCGCTGCAAACGAGCGTCGTAACCTGCGTCAGCAGCGAAGCGGTTTCCGCCGGCGATTTCAAAAGCCCGCGCCAACCCAATTACGACGTCTCGATAACGCTGACCGTAGAGTTCAATTTGTCGGGCCTTGTCCCGCACAAGTTGGGCCTGATAACGGCCTTCAATCGCGCGCAGTTCCTCAGCGCTTCGGCGTGACACCAGGGTCCCGGCGAGGCTCAGCGGCAGCAGGCCGACCAGCAGCAGAACTGCCAGTACGACGTACAGGAGACGAATTCGACCTAATGATTCGAGCACGTAATAGGGGAAGGTGAAAAAGCGAGACTGATTCCGGCGCCGACCTCCGTGGTTCGGCGGCCTTGGTAGATTAGTGGTTTGTGCTACGCGGTGTCAACGATTTTGGCCATAATTTAACTACTGAAGTAGTGAGAGTAGGACTGGAATAGTAACGAATCGCTGGTTATCCCGCCTCACCCGATCCGGATTTCTCCTTTCGCGCACCGGATTAGGGCAATTGGCAGTGTTTTTTGCAGACTGGCTGATAGCGCCAGGCGTCTAAAGAGTTGACTGCGCGGGTTCTTGCGCGCGACATTTGGATGCCCGCAGCTGGCGCGAGCAAGGACCAGATGGAAACGGCTACGAACGACGAGCAAATAGTTGAGCGGGCGCTGTCTGGCGATCCAGAGGCGTTCGGCGAAATAGTGCGTCGCTGGGAGCGGCGCATCTTTGCCCTCGCGTTTGGCATGCTTGGTCGCGAAGAAGACGCGCGCGATGCGACTCAGGAAACTTTTCTTGCGGCGTTTCGCAATCTTCGCGGATTTCGCGGCGAGGCAAAAGTTTCTTCCTGGTTGCATCGCATTGCTGTTAACCAGTGCATTACCCGGCAACGGCGGGCCAGGGTTCGCAGCGAGACGGCGCTCGAAGATGAAGCCGAAAAGAATGCGGCAGTCTTTGCTTTACCGATTGATGCGTCGCCCGCGCGAAATGCCGAGACAATTGAGCGAACCCAGGCAGTTAGGCGCGCAGTCGGCACGCTGCCTCCGGATTTACGACAGGTAGTAGTAATGAAGGAGTTTGAAGAGCTTACGTTCCAGGAGATCGCTGACGCGCTCGAGATTCCGCTCAGCACGGTTAAGAGCCGACTTTACACAGCGCTCAGACAATTGCAGATGCGCCTGCAAAAATTCGGGGACAGCCGCGCGATTTGATCGAGGAGAGTTTTCTTATGCAAGACCTGAATGAACGACCAGTTTGTCATCGAGCCGAAGACCTGGTCACTTATCTTTACGGCGAAGCTGTTGAATCTGATGCGCGCGACTTTCGCGCTCATCTGCAACAGTGCGACGCGTGCCGAAGTGAGTTCGAAACTTTCAATCAGGTGCATGAATCGATTCTGGTTTGGCGAAATGAAGCGCTGGGCACCTCATTCAATCCGGCAGCAATGGTCGCTGAACCGGCCGTTCATTCAACTCAGTTCGTCGGTCCCGAACGAAAGTTATCGGCGTTGGCGGCGCTGCGCGATTTCTTCAGTGTGTCTCCGCTGTGGTTGCGTGGCGCGACGGCTTTTGCTGGTTTGCTGCTTTGCGCGCTGGTTATTTTCGCAATTTCTCGCGGTTGGCAAAGGTCGGTTCCGGTGGCCACAGGTGGAGGTGAGCCGAAGGTTTTCACCCAGGCAGATTTGGACGCAACCCTGGCGCGTGAACTGAAGGCCCAGGCGGAAAGAATGAGGCAGGCTCCTTCATCTCCGCAAAAGGACCCGCAACTGGTTCAAAGTTCTTCGCCTCGGAATGAGGTCGCGCGAGTCCGCCCGCCCCACAAGCCGCGCATCAAAGGCCTGACGCAACAGGAACGTCAACAGTTGGCCGCCGACTTACGTTTGATTCCGAGCGGCGACGATGAAGAACTGCCTTTCGGCGTCTCGGATCAACCTGATCAATGAGATCTGTTGCGATGATGCACAAGGATGGTAATCAAATGAAACGCAATACTAAATTAATTAAGCTCGCAATGCTTGCCGCGACGGTCGTGCTATTTGGCCTGTGCGGCGCAATTGCTGCGCAAACAACTCAACCCGAAAATTCATCTGCGCCGGCGCAGGCTCAAACGCCGGAGCTTCAGGCGAATCAAATGACCGATCTTCGGCCGTTGGACCTGAAACCGGATCAAATTCAAAAAATTCGCGCGATTAACCTTGAGTTGAAAGACGAACGTCAGGCAGCCGGCCTGAAATTGCGCCAGACGCAGCGTGCCCTGACGGAAGCCATTGAATCTCCGTCTCCGGACGAGTCGTTGATTGCGCAGCGTTCGCGCGAGGTCGCCGAAGCTCAGGCCAACACAATTCGGCTGCGCTCGTTGACAGAAGCCAGGATTCTCCAGGTCCTGACGCCTGAGCAGCGCGTAAGATTGCGAGAAATGCGCCAGCGGAATTTGGCCTTGCGGCGTGAACGCCAACAGGGAGCGCCGAACGGCCTTAATCAGCGTCAGCAGGGACTGCAACGCGATCCGAATAATCCTGTGTTGACCCCGGCACAGCGTCGCGCCTTAAGACGACAACAAAAGCCTTAACCTTACCCCATGCACTATTTTTGAAGCCGGCTCGAGTCTACTCGGCCGGCTTACTTTTCGGGCTCGAATATTTCTCACCCGCGAGATATCGGCTCAGTGTCGGAGCGCAGCCTCAGTTGCACTCTTCGCTTATTGCAAATGGTCGCCCAAAGCCGGCACGCCGCCCCCCGCCCTTAATTTGGCGCCTCCCCCAGCGCGGCAACCTTGACGTAAACGCTTGGTTTTGCGCATTATAGGCCGCTCTGTTGAAAATACGCTCGCACCGCATTGGCGACAAATTTCTCGCCATCGATGCGCGCTTTGCCTGACGGCAGTTCTCTTTTTTTAATAGCCAGTCGCCACCGCGAACGCCGGGCAGCTCTCTTAAATAATTGGATCTCGGATGAACATCATCCTTCGCTTTCTGTTTGATCTCCAGGAGATGTCCCTGCTCGCTGCCCGGGCCGCGCGCGGAATCTTCAAGAAACCTCACTACATCCCTGAAGCGATCTCGCAGATGGATTACATCGGCGTCGGGTCGCTGACGATCATCATTCTTACTGGCTTCTTTACCGGTGGCGTGCTCACGTTGCAGACTTATCAGACGCTCGCATCGTACGGCGCGGTCGATCAACTCGGGTACCTGGTCTCCATCTCACTGGTCCGTGAACTCGGCCCCGTCTTGAGCGCTTTGATGGTAACGGGACGAGTCGTCTCAGCGATCTCGGCTGAATTGGGTTCGATGGTGGTGTCGGAACAGATCGACGCGATGCGCGCCCTGGGAACTGATCCGGTTCGTAAACTGGTGGCGCCCCGGATTCTCGCGCTCATCATCACCTTGCCGTTGCTGACTCTGATTACGGACATCATGGGTATCGGCGGTGGCTGGGCGGTCTCGACCTGGCTTTACAGTCTGCCTTCTTCGATGTTTATAAATTCCGTGAAAGATGGCATCACAACCGACGATATCATCGGCGGAATCATCAAACCGCTGGTGTTCGCATTCCTGATGGGCACAATCGCGTGTCACAAGGGCTTGAAGACTGAAGGCGGCACCGTCGGTGTAGGGCGCTCGACGACTTCCGCTGTGGTCGCGGCATCCATTATCGTAATTATCACAGACTTCTTCCTGGCAAAGGCGCTTCAGCTTATTTTGGGTACAACCACATGATAACGCAGGCTTTAATCGACGAAACAAAAGACAATCGCGTCAGCGACCGCGCCGCGGAATCGACTTTTCGCGAAGTCGACGATACCGATCGCGCTATCCCGGCGATTGAGTTCCGCAACGTAACGATGGTTTTCGACAATCGCAAGATCCTGAACGATCTAAGTTTCAAGGTGATGAAGGGCGAGACCAAAATCATCCTGGGCGGCTCGGGTTGTGGCAAGTCAACGACGATTAAGTTGGTGCTCGGTCTGCTCAAGCCGGACAGCGGGCAGATTCTGGTGGATGGCGAAGACATAACCAACTACAACGAAGTTCAGATGATGCGCGTGCGCAAAAAGATCGGCATGATCTTTCAGGAAGGCGCATTGTTTGACTCGCTTTCAGTCTACGAGAACGTCGCCTTCAAACTGCACGAGCAGGGCGTGTCGGAAGAGGACGTCGAAGGCGAGGTCCGTCGCATGCTGCGGTTCGTTAATCTGGAAGCGGCCATCGATAAAATGCCTTCCGAGTTGTCCGGCGGCATGCGGCGCCGCGTGGGAATCGCGCGCGCGCTGGTTGGCGATCCGAAGATTGTCATGTTCGACGAACCCACAGCAGGACTCGATCCGCCGACCGCCCGCACGATTTGCGAGTTGGCGATGAAACTGCGCGACCTGGAAGACGTCTCGTCTATTTTCGTGACGCACGAGATGAACAATCTCGATTATCTGACTTCTGAATACGCGGTCGTAAACGAGGCCGGCGAAGTAGTGTTCGAGAAGGAAGGCGAAAGACTTTGTCTCATCAACAGCAAGGTTATGATGATGCGCGACGGCCAGATAATTTTCAGCGGTACGGACGAGACTCTGCGAAAGGCTGACGATCCGTACATTCACAGGTTTCTCAGAGGACACTGAATCATTTGTGATTTGCGATTGACGATTCTGTCTGGAAGCAGTAGCAATCGCTAATCCAATTCAAGAATCGCAGGTGCTAACATGCCAAAATCAACCAGGAACATTGGACTGAGCGAGCTGCGCGTTGGCTTGCTCGTTTTTATCGCCCTCGCGGTGCTGGTCGTCTTGATTCTCAACGCCTCGGGCGAGCTTAATCCTTTCAAGACTCACCTGCACCTGCGCGCGCGTTTCATCGACGCGAACGGCCTGCGCGAAGGCTCTGAGGTGCGTCTGGCGGGCGTGAAAATCGGCAAAGTCGATCGCCTCCGCTTGCTCAGTCCGTCCGAAGTCGGCACTGGCCCAAGCCCGCAGAAGATTGAGGCTTTCCTGACCCTTGACAACAAGATTGATGGCATCCCGGCGACCGATCGCATTCGCACTGACTCAACCGCGCAGCAGGCTTCGCCCAGCATCCTGGGAAGCGAAATGATTGTGAACATCACGCCGGGCACGCCGCTAGGCCAACCTGTGACCGAGAATTTTCTGCTGCCGGCGACGGCCGGAAGCACGATTAGCGACCTCGCCACTCGCGCCACTGAACTGGCCGAGAAACTAACCAAGCTGTCCGATCAACTGAACGAGATCGTCAAGAACGTGCGCGACGGCAAAGGCACAGTCGGGCGCCTGTTCAATGACGAGTCGCTCTACAACAACCTGAACGCCACGATCCACGACGCGGAGGATTTGGCGCAACAGATTAAGAGCGGCAAAGGCTCAGCCGGCAAATTCGTCTACGACGAAGCGCTCTATAACAACGCGAACGACGTCGCGGCGAACCTGAAAAAGTTGTCTGAAGATCTGCAGGCTGGTCGCGGCACGGCCGGGAAGTTCTTCTCCAGCGACGAGATGTACAACAAGATCAATAGCATCGCCGATCGCGTGAACCATTCGATGGACAACATCGATCAGTTAATTGCGGGCGTGAATGCCGGACAAGGGACGCTGGGCAAGCTGATCAAGGATGAAGCGATTTACAACGATGCGCGCACCGCGATTGCTCGCTTCAACACGACCGCCGCGCGCATAGATAACGTTGTCGCCAGCGCGCAACGCGGCGAAGGCACGGTCGGCAAACTGCTCACCGACGAATCGCTCTACAACAACGTGAATAATTTCTCGTCGGAAGGCGTAAAGATGCTCTACGACTTTCGGCAGAACCCGAAGAAGTACATGACGATCAAGTTCCAGTTGTTTTAAAGTAGCTTTTGCGGGGTCAGGCTGCATAGGTGCGATTCTCAACACTTGACGCCCGCTCCGCGGGCTGATCTGTATGGGCGGCTCGTTTCTGGGGCTCACGCCCCAGGCTCTATGCTGGCGCGCGCTTCCCGCGCTGGCGTTGACGAGATCCTCGCCCCGCGCATCCACTCCTGAAACCTCTCAAAGTAAACATAAACCACCGGCGTCAGGTACAGCGTCAACACTTGCGAAACGATCAGGCCGCCGACGACGGCAAGGCCCAGGCCTCTGCGTGCGGAGGCGCCGGCACCCCAACCCAGAGCTATCGGCAGTGTGCCCATCAGCGCTGACATTGTGGTCATCATGATCGGGCGAAACCGAATCACGCAGGCTTCGTAGATCGCTTCGCGGGCCTTCTCGCCTTCGCGTCTCTGCTTATCGAGCGCGAAGTCGATCATCATGATGGCGTTCTTCTTGACGATGCCGATCAGCATGATGAGTCCAACGAACGCATAGATGTCGAGCTCGCGGTGAAAGATCATCAGCGTCAGCAGCGCGCCCAGGCCTGCCGACGGCAGTCCTGAAAGAATCGTAAGCGGATGGATGAAACTTTCGTAGAGAATTCCCAAAACGAGATAGATCACCAGCACCGCGACCAGCAGAAGCAGCGTCAGGTTTTGCAGCGACGATTGAAAGACCTGCGCCGATCCCTGGAAGGTCGTGGTGATCGTTGCCGGTAAGGATTTCTTCGCAACGTTTTGAATCTGGGTTGTTGCCTGGCTGAGCGACACTCCCGGATGCAGGTTGAACGAAATTGTGGTCGCAGGCATCTCGCCAAAATGATTCACCTGCGCTGGGCCAACGCTTTTCGAAAAACTGGCTACCGCGCTCAACGGAACCAGGCTCCCGTTGGACGCATGAATATATAGACGCCCCAACGCGGTTGGATCGGCCTGGAATTCCGGCTTGGCTTCGAGGATCACCTGATACTCGTTCGTCGGCTTGTAGATCGTCGACACCTGTCGCGACCCAAACGAATCGCCCAGGGCCGTTTGAATTTGCGCGATGGTGACATTGTGCGCGGCCGCCTGCTTCCGATCGATCTCGACGTTTATCTGCGGCGTGTTGACTTGCAGATTGCTGTTCACGTCCTGGAGGATCGGCAACTCGCGCATCTTCTTTTCCAGGATCGGGGCGTTGGTGATCAGCTCAGCGGTGCTCGAAGCCTGCATAGTCACTTGATAAGTGCTGCGGCCAAAGCCGCCGCCGATATTCAAGCTGGGCGGATTCTGTAAGATCACACGCAGGCCCGGCTCGCGCGAAACTTTCGGGCGCAGCTCTTCGATCACTTCATCAGCGCTGAGCTTGCGCTGATTCAAAGGCTTCAAGCCTATGAAAATCGTGCCGCTGTTGCCGCCAGAGTTTCTCCCGCCCGCGCCGACCGTCGATGCATACGATTGAATGTTGGGATCGTTTTTCAGAACTTCGGTGATCGCGTTCTGATGTTTAATCATGTCGTCAAATGAAATGCCCTGCGCGCCTTCGGTGTTCCCGAACAGCAGGCCGGTGTCGCCAGGGGGGATGAAGCCTTTCGGCACCGCGCCGAACAGATAAAAAGTGAAGACAGCGAGAATCAGACTGATCGTGATCGTGAACAGCGGATGCCGCAGCACGCCGCGCAAACTCCACTCATAAAATTGCAGCACCCGGTTGTAGATGCCTTCGGTAGATCCCCACCAACCGCGGCGAGTTGGCTTGCCACTCTCTTCGTGCAAGGCGCTGGCTCGAATCGCGGAAGCTCTTAAAAGTTTGCTGGCCAGCATGGGCGTCAGCGTCAACGACACGACTCCGGAAACCAGAATCGCGACGCTGATCGTGATCGCAAATTCGCGAAACAGCCGGCCGAGAATTCCGCCCATGAAAAGCACCGGGATGAAGACAGCGACCAGCGACACTGTCATCGATACGATCGTGAAGCCGATCTCGCGCGAGCCGTTGAGCGCGGCTTCCATCACGCTGTCGCCGCTCTCGATGC
>DATISD010000266.1:0-5180 GCA_035469005.1 Pyrinomonadaceae bacterium
AATTGTCGCGGGAGAATAGCCGCGCTTCTCTTCCCACCTTTCCTGTTGGGTCACCGGACCATTGCGGACTATGTAATCGGCAGCAGGCTGAACATGCTTCTGATAAGTTTCGCGATCGTACCGCCGCAGTTGGTAAGCAAGGATTAACGGGTAGGAGACTTCATCCATCTGCACGGCGTCGCCTACGGGCTTTCCGTCAATCCAGCTGATTTGGGGAAAGCTGCCGTCCGATCTTTGCTGCACCCGAAAAAGATAATTCAAGGCACGTTCAGCGGCCGCCTTGTCGCCCAGGGCCAGGTAGGCGGTCGCGACGTGGTAGAGATCGCGCGCCCAGACGAGATGATACCCTCCGACGTAAGGTTCGTTCGCTGCCGGGCCATGAATCCATGGAGCAGAAGGCGAAGCTATGGTAGCGCCACGAAATGTTTTGTCTTCGAGCGCTTTCAAAACCAGCACGGCAACATTGAATTGGTCCTGATATTTAACGTCGACTCTCGGCAAACTATGAATAACATCCAGCCAACCAGTCTGGTATTCCCTTCCACAAGCACGAAATCCTTTGGTTAAAGATCCTCGGGCGGCGTCTAATGCCTCACTGGCGGTGCTGCCGAATCCAAGCGCAAGTGTTAGACGTCGCGGATTTCTTACTCTGGCGAGTTGCGCGACATTTCCGTTTTCGGCTCGCGTGTAGGAGACGGAAATTCGGCCATTCTCTCTCAGATCTCCAAGCCCATCGCTGGCTCCATAAAAGCCGTTAGTCGTCTCGCTAAAACCGCCGGAGGCGAGCAATGCCGAAAACTTGTCAGCGTCACTCGCCATCAGTGCATCGCCATCGCTCCAGGCGGAGTCATGCATGCCACTGTTATTCAGAGAGGGATCAAAATAGACATACAACTGCAGACGGCTGTTCTTTGATTGGAACTGCACGGCAATCAAAACTGTATTGCGCTGAGGATCGGTGGTGTAGGTTTTGATGATCTTCCATTCGCCGTTTTTGGCTGTGTTTATTTGGCGAAACGTCAGCGCATGGGGATTAAGCATTTCAACGCGCGAATTGGTATCTTCACGTTCCGTTTCAACTGTCTTGCGTGAGGGATTGACGACTACGAACTCGAGGAAATGAACGTTCGCAATATCAGCGGTCGGGTAAAAGACTTCTGTAAGTGCACCGCCTTGTAAGGTGAACCAGACTTTCGACGCTAAGCTGTTTGCTGTTCCGGCTGCTTGTTTCCCGGCGCTTGACCACTCAGCGTCTTTACCTGGCGCACCTGGCGCTAACCGATCCTCCGCCAGGGCCCTCGCCTCGGCGGCAACAAAAGCGAACGATAGCAGGATCATGACGCCTCGTAATTTTGCGACTTTCATCCAACCCTCTTCAATCGTTCCGTTACTCTGAAGCTGGATTCTAAACCGCCTTCTGAACTCGTCCCGACAAGAATTTTCTACCTCCACGCTAACGGTCACACGGCCGTCTGGTCGAGTCTGTTGAGGAGTAACCAACCGTATACCTGTCGCGCCATTATAACGTGCGTGGTAATCCACCGTTGTTTGCACGCTTTGACTATGCGCTTACCCTGAAGAGCCTCGAGCTTAATACGCCTGTGGCTTTTGCCCAGTTGGCTGAGTAACTTTCCTCCTAAGTGAAGTTCGGTTGCGGAATATCACGCGGTCTAGGAGCCGCAAACGGCCGACTGATTTCCAACTCGAACGGAGGCGAATGCCCCGAGCCTGGCAGTTTATCTTGCTGAACTACTATGACATCGAATTTCATCTGACCCTTACGATTCTTTGGACGGCCTGTCAGGCCCGGCCTCACGGCACAGCACGTGCTTCGCTGGCACACGACATCGTGCGCGAAAGAGCGTACCATCCCTTTGGCTTCGCGAATATCACTGGGGCAACAGGTTGTGCGGATTGGGGGCCAGGTGGAGTCCCTGCAGAAGCTCGAGCTATTTACTCGAACCTTCGAGAACAGATTCATCTTCAATCTGTTCGACGTCCTTTTGTGCGGGATCATCGTACTCGTGGTTTTGCGGGGCTGGCGGGCCCGTACGAAGAACATTCCCGTCAGTAATCAGTCTCTCCTGCTCCTTGCCTTTTCCTGCCTCGGCGCATCTTTCGCGGTCCAGGCGATCTACTCCGGCGCATTTGTTTTCTTTCGCCAACGACTTACTGAGAACGAGTTTGAGTTTATCTTTCACGTATTTCAGGCGGCCGCCTGGTTACTGCTGGCAACAAGCACGTATCAATCTCCACACACTCGCCAACTCACCCTGAAGACTTTTCGGAATTCTGTCGGGATTCTGCTACCGGGTGCGTTCCTATCGACGATCGATTTCGCTGGTTTGTCTCCGACGTTGATGGCCGTACTCGATGTCGCAAATCTCTCTCTGATCACGCTGGCGCTCATCCGCATTTACCGGCATCCGCTGGGCGGCCGGAAGTTTGTGAGTGGCGCGCTGGCATTGATCTGGATCGCCGCTGCCCTTCACTTTGCCGCTTCGCTCAGATGGAGTAGTGAAACTTCACTCCTGTTCTGGAATGCGGAGCAGTTTGGGTGGTCACTTTCGCTAATTACTTGCGCGCTGGCGATGGGCGAAACCAGCCGGAATTTGTTCGACAAAGTATTTGTGCGTCTGC
This sequence comes from Pyrinomonadaceae bacterium, assembly GCA_035469005.1. GTDB lineage: Bacteria > Acidobacteriota > Blastocatellia > Pyrinomonadales > Pyrinomonadaceae > UBA11740. The sequence continues at coordinate 2,641 of DATISD010000266.1, forward strand.
AGATTACTTTCATCCTGTTGGCAAGCGCCATGCTATTGGTGATAACGCAGACAGAAAAGTCCGACTACTATGCCGGCATTCGCGCCCGCGCCGATCATCTGGTCGAATTCGTGCGCGAACACGTTGATTATCTTCGGCAGCAAAATCAATCTTTGGCAGACATCATTGCACAGGAAGATATTTCGAAATCAATCTTTGGATTTGGTAATTTGCCGGAATTGAAAGTAGTTCGCGTGGTCGTGGATCGCCAGGTCGCCACTTTCGAAGTTGATAACCAGGGGAAAGTCACTTCGCGACTCGACACAACCGATGCAAACTTTCCCGGAAGGCGGTTCGATACCGAAGATTATTTCCTTATTCGGGCGCTGCCTCTGAAGGTCATGCCCGCCGGCGAGATTGCGTTCTATGGCACGCGCGAGTTTCTCGACGAACATATTCGCCGGCGAATTGTGGTCATCTTTTCTCTCTTCACGGCGATGGTTGCGCTCTCAACGTTGATGATTGGCCTGGTCGTGCGTGACGCCAGCACAACTATTCGCGAACAAGGGCAGGAGATTGTCAAGACTCAGGAACAGTTGTCTCAGGCGTCGAAGCTTGCAGCGATCGGAGAACTTGCCGCTGGTGTCGCCCACGAGATTAACAACCCGGCAACAACTATCTTAAGTCTGTCGAGTTTTTGGGCTTCGCAAAATGGCGATAAGGCGGTCGCGGTTGACCATGAAGACTTGCAGGAAGTAATGACCCAGGCGCAGCGCATTGCCAAGATAACCAGCTCGCTGCTTGAATTCTCGCGGCCACACGTCTCAGAGGTCGGCCGCGTACCACTCGATCGCATCATTGATTTAAGCTTGAGAATGGTCGATGATCTGCTTTCGAAGAACGGAATCTCCATCGAGAAAACATTGCCGAGTCATGTTCCGCTGGTACGAGGCGACGAAGACAGCTTAGTGCGCGCGCTTGAGAATATCTTTCGCAACGCCATAGACGCAATGCCCCATGGCGGAACCTTGCGCCTTAACGTGTTCAGCGAGCAGAACTCGCCTAACCGAATCAGCATCAAAATTTCTGATACGGGCGTTGGGATCGAAAAAGATCATCTGCATCGAATCTTCGATCCTTTCTTTAGCACTAAAGACGTAGGGAGGGGCACCGGGCTGGGACTGTCGATTGTACACGGCATCGTGCGGGAACATCAGGGCGAAATCACAGTCGAGAGCGAGCGCGGGGTCGGCACGAAATTCATAATTGTTTTGCCAACGGAGGAGTGATATGCAAGCTGCGCGCATTCTGGTCGCAGACGACGATGCCGGCATCCTTCATACGTGCCGAAAAATCCTCACACATGCCGGTTATGAAGTGACCACTGCGCCCGACGGCAACGCTGCGCTCAGCCAACTGAAATCAAGCCGGTACGATCTGCTGCTGGTCGATCTAAAGATGCCGGGACTAAGCGGGTTGGAAACACTAACCATGGCGAGAAAGATCGACCCGACCCTGATGATCGTCATGCTCACGGCGTATGCGACCATCCAAACTGCGGTTGATGCCGTCAAACGCGGCGCCTCGGATTATCTCGCCAAGCCTTTTACGGTCGATCAACTTAGGCTGGTCGTTGAGCAGACTCTCCATCAGAAAAAATTGTTGGATGAGAGTCTCACTCTGCGCCAGCAACTAGCAACCGAGTTAGGTTTCGACAAAATTCTCGGTACCAGCGAAGCAATGCAGAAGCTTTTCACCACGCTGCAAAAGGTTGTGCGCACCAACGCCAACATTCTGATTCAAGGCGAGACCGGCACGGGCAAAGATTTGGTCGCGCGGACACTTCATGCGCATAGCTTCCGTCATGAGAAACCGTTTCTGGCCGTGGACTGCGCGGCGCTGCCTGAGAATCTTCTGGAGAGCGAACTCTTTGGACATGAAAAGGGTGCCTTCACCGGAGCAGATCGCCTGAAGCGCGGCCAGGTAGAATTGGCGCACACAGGAACGCTGTTTCTGGATGAGATAGGCGAACTTTCTTTCCCGCTTCAGGCGAAGCTTTTGCGAACTTTGCAAGAACGAGAGTTTCGCCGCCTGGGAAGCGAGCGATCGGTAGTTGTGGATATTCGGGTAATCTCGGCCACGAGCCGAGACCTGCGCAATGAAGTTGAAGTCAGGAAGTTCAGACAAGAACTTTATTATCGCCTGAATACAGTAACCATAAATTTGCCGCCGCTCAGAGATCGCAAAGGTGACATTCTGATGCTAGCCAATCATTTCCTCGGGCACTATTGCAATGAATATGAGATCGATCCACTCGATCTCTCTCCTGAAGTTAGGAAAATGATCACCAACTATAGTTGGCCGGGCAACGTGCGCGAGCTTCAGAATGTGATTCAACATGCTGCGCTCATGACAGAGGCCAGGTGCGTTTCGATGTGCGACCTTCCGGAATACTTGCACACCTCGCCCTGCGAAGAGCTTTCTTTCCACGAGATTCGCGACCGAGAAGCAGAGACGGTGCAGAAACCATTTCTGGAAGACCTGCTCAGGCGGCACTGTGG
>DATISD010000267.1:0-1539 GCA_035469005.1 Pyrinomonadaceae bacterium
CTAAATCTGGAGCGCAATCTATGACCGGCTCGAATAGGAAGAAAACCTATCGCTCAATCGCTGCCCGGCGGGAGGATTAACCCGCCAGGCAGGACAGTTGATTGTAAAAGATCCAGACTGCGAGAATTATTTAACGGCGGCGAGAGCCGCGTCGTAGTTGGGATGCTCGCCGATGCTACCGACATATTCGACATGCTTGAGCTTATTGTCGGGTCCGACGACAAAAACCGCGCGCGCCAATACACGATCGAGCGGGCCGCCCGAGATCAAAAGGCCGTAATTCTTTCCGAACGAGGCCTCGCGATGATCGCTCGCGGTGATGATTTTGTCGACGCTAGATGCACCGCACCAGCGCTTCTGGGCAAACGGCAGATCCATGCTGACAACGACAACCTCGACATTGTTCAACTTGCTCGCCTCTTCATTGAAGCGCTTGGCTTCCAAATCACAAACCGGCGTGTCCAACGACGGCACCGTCGCGATGATTCTGGTTTTTCCCGCGCCGCTTGCCAATGTATAGTCGCTCATGTCAGCGCTTTTCTGCACTTTGAAATCTGGCGCGGCCTGACCAACCTTCACCTCATTGCCCAATAGCGTCAAAACGCTGTCCTTGAACTTGACCGTAGCCATACTGTTTCCTCCTGTATATTTTGGATTCGAAAACTACTCCAGCGCTTTTCTACTGGCTTTGATCGGAACTAGCAAGAGAGAACCGCGGGACCTCAGCGGCCAAATTTGAATTCTGTGCTCACATGCTTCCACGAGGAGAACCGAGAAAATTCCTGCAACACCGTCGTGGTCGGCGGCAGGATCGGAAAATCGCGTCGATTCATGCGCGATAGCGCCTCCTCCGGCTTGATCCATAGACTATCGGTCACCTCTTCGGAACAAACGAGTGGAGTCTGATTCCTGGGTAAAGCTGCGACGTAAAAGCGCGTATCGAAGCGCATCGAATAGAGATCCGGCGTCACCCAGTGGTCGAAATAAACGGCGCGCGCCAAATCGCAAAACAAATTTTCCGATTCTAAGAAAGCGGCAAAATTCACTTGTTTCTTGACAATCGCCTGGCGATTGGAATCGAAGCGCCGCCGCGTCGTCGCATCGCCAAGATCGACCTCCTCGCCTGCGTCGTTGACACAGAGCAAAATACCCACCTCTTCGAATAGCTCGCGCACCACCGCCACCCAATGACCGAGCGCCTCATCCGGCTCATGACCGCTGCTGAGAATCTGTCTTGCCTGCACGCCGGTCAGGTTGCGGCAACGCTCCAGCATCGCCGGTGTATAATCATCCCGGTGCACCGTGCCGCCGGGGAAAACATAGAAGCCGCCGAGAAAGCGCATGGTTTCGGGCCGGCGTGTCAGAAGAATATCGAAACTGTCCTGTTCGTCAGGTCGTACGACGACCACAGTAGAAGCGTTACGCGGTTGAACCACGAGAATCAGTGTTAACCGATTTGCAGCAAAACGCCAGAGACTTATTGTCGCATCGATCAGGTCAGCAAATCAATCATCCCACTTCCAGACTCCGTCAGCACCG
>DATISD010000268.1:0-2410 GCA_035469005.1 Pyrinomonadaceae bacterium
ATAATAGAGGGAAGCATCGCCTCACCGCCTTAGTGAACTACCAGAGCGGCATCATATCACTGACGAAGCTCTTGACCGACGAGGTAAGTGTATTTTGAGTGTGTCGCCGGTCACTATTCCGGCAAAGGAGGAAATCGCGCCAGGTAATTTTCTTTCAGGCTACCAACGCGCCGCGGCACTTACAACTTTGGTCGGAAGCGAAGTTAACTAAACCGCATTGTGCGCATTTCCAGGATGCCGGCGTGACGTGAGAGCCAGGATTTGTCTTTAGCGCAACAACTATTTCTGTGAAGCCGAGTTTGATGCTCCATTCATACTGCGTAAGCGCTTGATGATCTGTTCAATCAACCAGTTTGGGGTCGAAGCTCCCGCCGTGACCCCTACTCGCTGGGCGCCATTCAGGTCCGCGAGATTGATCTCATCTTCAGTCTCGATCAAGTAACTTTTCGGACACTGTTCCTGGCAAACCGCCAGCAGCTTGATACTGTTCGAGGAGTGCTTGCCGCCGATGATGTAAAAAACGTCAACCAGGCCGGCAAGGGCGCGCGCCGCGTCCTGCCGATCGCGCGTTGCTGAACAGATCGTGTTGACCACCTGTGGTTCGGCATCAGCCTTCGCTTTGACCGCTTCAGCAACTTCAAGAAACGTTGTTAGTTTCAGCGTGGTCTGGGAAACTACCAGAGGTTCATGCAGTGGCGGCAAGTCTGCGACTTCGGCGGCGTCCCTGACGACGAACGTGTTGCGCGGCGCATAGCCAACCACACCGATCATTTCCGGATGATCCGGATTGCCGGCCACCACGACGTGGCGGCCATCTTTTGCCGCTCGTTCCGCGAGCCGTTGCACGCGAGTCACGAATGGGCAGGTCGCGTCGACGACCTGGGCCGCGCGCTTTTCCAACTCAGCCTGGACCTGGGGTGTTACTCCGTGGGCGCGAATCACAGCGATTTCATTTTTCGAGACTTGCTCGGGGTCTTGAACCGTCGATACACCTTCGCACTCAAGGCGTTGCATCTCTTGTGTGTTGTGAATCAGGGGCCCCAGCGTGCGCACGGGAGCGCCCACGCCGAGCGCGTCTTCGACCATCTCAACGGCGCGTTCGACGCCGAAACAAAATCCGTATTCATTAGCGAGTAGTACTTCCATAGTTAGATTTTCTTTTTAAACTAAGCCTGCGAATAATTCATCAACCGAGACGCGCCAGCCGTTTAATACTCGTGACTCTGCCATGTCGCCTTTAACGTATCGCACAATCTGCCAGGCCGGCGAATTCCCGTGAATGATTTGATAGCGCACTTCGATTGTTACATTGTCTGAATCGATTAACCAGAGTTCCTGAACTCCAAGTGCCAGATATGTGTCTGCTTTTGTGGTTCGATCATAGGTAGCCGAAGACTTGGAAAAATACTCAAAGACGATGTCGGCGGAAGTTCGTCGCTTACCCATTTTCGCTGCGAGTTCGTTAGAGACGTACATCATATCAGGCTCGAGATACGTGTTGTCTGTGTAAATCGCCTCACGCGGGTGATAAACGTTTCCTGGCCGGTTGTGGGCGTTGAGAAACGTGAATAATGAGTACTTCAGGCGTGCATCAAAATCGCCGTGGGGCCATTCGGGTGGTGGGACCATAAACAGATTTCCTTTGATCAATTCATAGTGGGCCCGATCCCCGGGCTCTGGCAGCGCCCAGAATTCCTCGAGTGTGTATTGCTTCACCAAAGGTGAGAAGGAGATTGCAGTGGTCGTTTGAGTATCGAGAACTTGCATTATCTAATCGCTGATTCAAATTCTAACACAGTCAACATCATGAGTCGTGGTGATACAAACCTCATCAGCGCACGGGTTCGCGCAGCACGATTTCTGCCGCCTGAGCCGCCAAATTTGCCGCCTTTTGATGAGTTTGCCGGAGGCCGGCGATTTGCAGCAAAGCCTCACCGGTGCGCGACAACAGGCGGACGAGGTCGCCTTCTTCGGCCCGCGTTTCGTGAACCAACTCTGACCACGTTGCGCCATCAGCCCAAAGAGCCGCGGCTGCCGCAGCTGAGAAATTAATTTCCGCCTCCGCTTCTATTCCCTGTTTCCATTCCTCGGTTGAGACTTCGAAAGACACTTCTTCAAACTTGATCAGCAAGCTGACGACGGTGTCGTCGAGTTCCAACTCGCCATAATCTCGATCTTCGTCAGCCACTAACGCAGAGATTAGCGTCGACGTCTGTTTCACATCCAGCGACGCAAACAGGTTGCGTTGCAGCGCCTCGCCGATCAACAGAGGGCGGTCCACGCGCAGATCGGCCAGCCATTTTCCGCGCTCGGTGACCCGCTCGGCGAGGAAGTCGAGATATCCAAACCGGTCGAGTACGCGCGCGCAGCGCTCGAATGGTTCCCAAATCTCGGCGCGTAAACTCTCGAT
>DATISD010000269.1:0-2961 GCA_035469005.1 Pyrinomonadaceae bacterium
CTTCCTCGATTCGACTCGCAGAAAAAAGAACCGGCCCAACGAAAAGGCACGCCTTTCGGGAACATGCGCCTGTTCGTTGAGCCGATCACCGGAGGCTGCCTCGGTTCCTCCGACGATTTGATTAGTTAATTGCCGGTCCCGGCGGCAGTGGAGGCGGCCCCATGCGATGAATTTCCTGGTGCCGGGGCTGCCAGTTGGGCTTTTTGTTCGGCGGTCAGGACGCCGGCGATTTGTGACATCATTTTCGCGTGGGCCACCTCGAGTTCGACCTGAACTTTCGCCCGAGCCTCGGCGGCCGTGCGGAAGGTAGTTTCATTGAATTCTGTTATCTGCGGACTAATTCCAAGAGATCAATCTTCCTCTTCTCCGCGAATCCGTCCTTCTTCCTTAGCCTGCTGCACAATCTTCTGCGCCAGTTGCCCCGGAACCGGATCGTAATGCGAGAACTGCATGTGGAATGATCCGCGCGCGGCGGTGATCGAGTTCAGTGTCGATTGATAGTTGAGCATCTCGGCCATCGGCACCTGCGCCTTGATCAACTGGTTCTTGCCCCACGTGTCCATGCCCTGCACGCGCCCACGCCGCGAATTTAGATCGCCCATGATGTCGCCGCTGCATTCCTGTGGCGCGGTAATCTCGACGTCCATGATCGGCTCGAGCAGCGTCGGCTTTACCTTTTCCATCGCATTACGAAAGGCCTTGCGACCGGCAGCGCGGAAGCTATGTTCATCGGAATCCACGTTGTGATAAGAACCATCGATCAACTGGACTTTGAAATCGACCAGAGGATAACCGGCGATGGCGCCATTGGCGGCCGCTTCGATGATTCCTTTTTCGATCGCCGGACGAAACTGTTGCGGCACCGAGCCACCGAAAATCTTGTCTTCAAAAGCAAATCCACCGCCGCGCGGCAATGGTTCAAAGATGACTTTGCAGTCCCCAAACTGTCCGCGGCCGCCGGTCTGCTTCTTGTGCCGCCCCTGGACTTCCGCCCGCTGCGTGATCGTCTCCTTGTAAGGCACCTTCGGCGGATGCAGCATAACTTCGACGTTGTAGCGCTTCTTTAGTTTATCGACGATTGTTTCCACGTGAACCTGACCTGAGCCGGCGAGCAAAAACTCTTTCGTCTGCGCGTCGCGGGTGAAAGAAAGCGCGGGATCCTCTTCCAGAATCTTGTGAATCGCGACACTGATCTTTTCTTCATCCTGGCGCGACTTCGGCTCGATCGCGAAGGCAATCGCGGCTTCGGGATACTGAACCGGATCATAGATGATCGGTTTCGCCTTATCGCACAGCGTGTCGCCGGTTTGCGTCTCTTTCAGTTTGACGCAGGCGATGATGTCGCCGGCGCTGGCTTCCGGAACTTTGTCGAGTTGCTTGCCCTGCATTGTGTGCAGCGCGCCAAGCCGTTCCGAAGTCCCGCGCGACGAGTTGTAAACCGTCGCGTCAGTGCCGACCTGGCCACTGAAGATTTTGAAGACGTTAATGCGGCCCGCGAACGGATCGGCGATGGTGCGGAAGCAGTAAGCCGAGAACGGCTCGCTGATTGAATATTTTCGCGACCCCGGCTCTCCCTTTTCGTTCTTACCATGTTCAGCTTCGTGATGCGCCGGGTCGGGTGCGAACTCAATGAGGTGATCGAGGAACGTCGAAAGCCCTGCCAGATTAGTCGTCGAGACCGCGAACACCGGGCAAAGTTTGCTGGCGGCGATAGCGTTGGTAATGTTCGGCAACACATCTGAGTCGTCGAGCGTCCCCTGATCGAAATACTTCTCCATCAAAGCGTCATCCGATTCAGCCACCAACTCAATGATTCGCTCGCGAGTCTTATCGACCACGTCGCGGCCTTCTGCCGGAATATCAATCTCTTTAGCTTTGCCATGCTCATCGAACTCATAGGCCTTCATGTGGACGACGTCGACCACGCCTTTGAAGTTATGTTCTTTTCCGATCGGCAGAGTGAAGGGGACGATTGCCCGCTTGAAAACGTTGTGCGCGCTGTCGACGGCGATGCCAATATCCGAATGCTCCTTATCCAACTTCGTGACCACCATCATGCGCGGTAGCATGAACTCGTTCGCATAATTCCAGACTTTCTCGGTCTGCACCTCGACGCCTTTAACGCCATCAACTACCACAATGCCGCAATCCGCCACGCGACAAGCCGGCCGCGCGTGCGAAACGAATGCCGCGTATCCGGGTGTGTCGATTAGATTGACCTTGGTTTCTTTGTATTCGAGGTGGGCGAGCGCGGTGTTGAGCGTAATTTTGCGGGCGATTGAATCTTCGTCGTGATCAGTAACGGTCGTGCCCTCATCGACCTTGCCCCAGCGGGGCGTGGCGCCTGCGACGTAGAGAAGGGAACTAATCAGTTGCGTCTTCCCTGCGTCGCCGTGTCCAATGACCGCAAGGTTGCGAATAGCTTCGGTGGCGTAGACTTTCATAAGCGCGAATCGGTCCTTTCAGAGATCAAATTGCCTCAAGTTACAGCGACAGACATTCCTGATTTCGCTTTACTGGAAAGACAGGATGTGACTGCGGATTGATTGAGTAATTTAGCCGAGCGGTGAGCCGATTAGCAAGTTAGCATTCACCGGAATGTTTGCGCCTGGTTGCCCTTTGTGGTGGTGCCCGGGACTGACACGATCCTGCGTCTTCGCAAGTCAAAAACCGCCCCGGAACTCAGCCAGTAATACCAGCGATGGAGACACTATTGCTGCCAGGGGACCGTTAAGGTATCGTGCGCGCCGGGCTTGAGTAATGAGCGTTCAGATCTCTCCTGTTTCAAATAGCAGGATCAAAAACTTTCTTGGCGGTGGAATGGTGGTCGTATTCGCGATCGCTTTCGGTAAGCTCATCTTTCACTGCATCTTCAACCATCGCTACGGCTACTTTCGCGATGAATTTGATTACCTCTCGTGTGGCGATCACCTGGCCTGGGGTTATGTCGATCAGCCGCCA
>DATISD010000270.1:0-5185 GCA_035469005.1 Pyrinomonadaceae bacterium
GTCGGCCCTGCTGGCCTCCCACCGTTTCACTTATCTTTTCTACAAAGTGTCGGGCCTGACGGCCCTCGGACGTGGCGAGCCTGGTTTCTACAAATATGTCGGCCCTAACGGGCCTCCCACCGTTTCACTTATCTTTCTACAAAGATGTCGGGCCTACGGCCCTCAGACCTCGAAGCGAGGCCTCCTAACGAACAAAAATGCCCGCGCGAGCTCAAAAACTCAGCGCGGGCTTTTTTAGTTTTCAAACGTGCTTACCTGATTGTCTTCACGGGCGCTGCCGGTCTGCCCGGCAACTTCACTGGATTCTTCAACTTATTCATCACTTCGGCAATGCCGCGTTCCAACTGTGGATCCTTGCCGGCAATTTCCGAGCGTGGATCGTTGTCGACTTCAATGTCGGGATCGACACCATAGCCTTCAATGATCCATTCGCCCTTATTGTTGGCCAACGCCGATCCGGGAACAAAAATGCTTCCACCGTCGATTAGCGGCCCACGATTGTTGATGCCCACGACGCCGCCCCACGACCGTTTGCCAATCAGCGGGCCCAGGCCGGCTTCACGAAACATCCAGGGAAAAATATCGCCATCAGACGCTGAGTTTTGATCCAGCAGCGCGACCATCGGGCCAATAAAAACTCCGTCGGGATAGGTGTTGCCGATGTCGTCGGTCCGCGCGTAATTCACCCCGAGCAGCTTGCGCCGCAGCCTTTCAATCAACATGCGTGAAACATTTCCTCCGCCGTTCGCCCGCACGTCGACCACCAGACCTTCCTTATCGATCTGCGGGTAATACCACTTGATGAATTCGCGGATACCATTCGCGCCCATGTCGGGAATGTGAATGTAACCAACGCGCCCGCCGGTGGCTTCTTCAACCCGCTTACGATTGTGCTCGACCCAATCCAGATAAATAAGATTGGTTTCATCGGTAATCGGTCGATACGAGATCGTGCGCGAACCGTCCATGGATGGTTTGCTATTGACCGTGAGGGTCACGGGATTATCGGCCTTGTTGCGCAATACTCGATACGGATCGTCGTTTCCCTTGAGTTCTTCACCGTCAATCGCCAGGACGTAATCGCCGACGCTTACATTCACGCCAATTTCTCGGAGCGGTGAACGATAGAGATCTTCTTCGTTCTCGCCCTGGAAGATTTTCGAGATGCGATAGCGTCCCCATTGCCTGTCGAGTTCAAACCGGGCACCCGGCAAGCCCACGCGCGGCCGCGGCGGAATTTGAAAGTCTCCACCTTCGACGTAAGCGTGCTGGATGGTCAACTCGGAAACCATTTCCGAGATCACGTAGTTCAAGTCTGAGCGGTGCGCAACGTATTTCAAGAGCGGCTTGTATTGCTCGCGCAAAGCCACCCAGTCATAACCGTGCATGTTGGGCACATAGAACCAGTCGCGATAGCGTCGCCAGACTTCATTGAAGATCTGGTTCCATTCTTCCGCGGGTACGCGGTCGACCATCAATCCCGCAGTTGAGACCGGCTTACGGCTCTGAGCGCCCTGTGGAGTGGTGTCGTAGATCGAGAACCCCGGACCCTGGCGCACCAGGGCTTTGGCGCCGTCGCGAGACAAAGCGTAGCCGGCGCCGTCGTCAACCAGCGTGGTTTCCTTGCGATCTTTGAGCGAATAAAGCTTGAGCTGTGCCGGGCGATCGCCCTGACGTCCGTAGTAGAAAGCCGGCCCCACGCCATAGATCAAAAAGCCTGGCTTGGTGGCCAACCCACCATAGTTGTCAGCGCCAATCGGCGCGCGAGCAACCCGGCCGTCGATGCCATCGAAATCAACCACCAGGGTCTTCGGGGTTGGAGGAGCCGCCGGTTTTGCTTCCGGCGGCTTTTCGCCTTCGCCCTCTTTCTTTGGCTCGACCGGCGCGCCTTCTTCTTTCGGCTTGGTCACGGCAACTTCGTCGCTCTCCGGTGGGAACGGATGCTTGACATCTTTGCGCAAAGCCATCGCATAGATGTACGAATCGCGATTCGTGGCGTAGTTGAACTCCACGTTGGAAATCTGCGGAGCGAATTCCCGCGTGCTGATGAAATACAGATAGTTGCCCTGCGGGTCCCAGACGGGATTCTGCGCATTGAACATCTGGTCGGTCACACGGTGAACCTTACCGTCGGTTGCACTCCAGATATGAATCTGACTAAAGCCGTTTCCGTTGGTAGCGAAGCTGAAAGCGAGATAGTTGCCGCTCGGCGACCAGACGTAATCACGAATCTGACCGCGGGGCGCGTCGACAACCTGGGTCATCTTTTTGTCCGCGAGCGTGACAACAAAAATCTTTCCGTCTTTGTCTCCGAACGCGATGCGCTTGCTATCAGCCGACCATTCAGGTTGATAACGCATCCCGGCGCCGCCGGTCGTGATTTGCTGTGCCGGTTTCGAGCCATCCTGCGGCACCACATAAAGTTCTTCCTCGCCCGTCATGTCTGAGATGAATGCGATCTGCGAACCGTCAGGCGACCAGGAAGGCCACTTATCGTGAGCGCCCGAAGAATGCGTCAAATTCCTGGTTGGTCCTTTCTCGATCGGCGCGGTGAAGATATCGCCGCGGGCTGAGAATAAGGCGCGCTCGCCCTTGGGGCTTAACTCGTATGACTCAATGTTGTTGGCCGCCGAGACACGACTTGGTCTCCGCGCTAAACCATCATCAGGCACTGTGATCGAGATGGGAGCAGCTTTGCCACTTTTGGTGTCGAGTATTTGCAACTCGCCATCCATCTCGTAAATGATGCGATGCTGATGATCTGAACTGGGCCAGCGTACGTCCCACTGTTTGCTTTGCGTTACCTGATTCGTCTTGCCGTTTGAGACGTTGTACGCGTACAGGTTGAAGTGGCCGTCGCGATCTGAATTGAAATAGATCGTGTCGCCGATCCAAATCGCATCGCGTGTGGCGCGTGGGCCTTCAGTGATCGGCTTGGTTTCGTAACTCTTTAGATCGAACAGGTATAGCCGGTTTGCCTGACCGCCGCCATAACGCTTCTCAGGACGAAAGTCGCGGGACTGAGGTGAGTAAACCATGCGCGTGCCGTCCGGCGAGAAATCGCCCGAACCTGCTTCAGGCATCGGCAGAGCCTCTGCCGGGCCGCCGTCAACCGAAACTGTGTAGAGCCGGGCCACCGGCAGCGTCCATGAATCTCTCTGCGACTTGAAGATGATTTGCTTGCCGTCTTTCGTCCAGCCATAAACCTGATTGTCCCAACCCCAGCGTGGCGTGAACGGACCCTTCGCCGGATAGAACGTGAGCTGTCGCGGCACACCGCCGGTGGCGGGAATCACGTAAACCTGCTCGTCGCCGTCGTACTGACCGGTAAACGCGATCCAATTGCCGTCAGGCGAGAACTTCGCAAACACTTCCATCCCGGGATGGGCCGTCAGCCGAATTGCTGTGCCGCCCGCGGCCGGCGCGGTCCAAATGTCGCCGCCATAAGTGAAGGCGACCCGATCGCCATGGATGTCCGGAAAACGCAGCAGCTTCGTCTGTCCAAATGCCGCTGTTGAGGCCAGCAGGGAGATTGCGACTGCGAGGGCGCCGGCGAAGACGAGACTGGCCGAGCACGCCAGAGGCGTGCGTACCGTTCGTGCAAAGAGATTCTTGGTGAACAAGGCAAAATCCTCCTGTGATCCGAAAAAGTAGATTCTGATTTAACCTGATGGATAAGAACCAGCGAAGACGCAATTTTACCTCAAGGTTTTTTACGCGTTGCGGCGTCGATCGGTTTCAGAAAACGCTGCACGACAGACTGGAGCGCAACCGTCTCGGTTGCCACGTTGGTAAGCGGCGCATGCAAGCGAGGGCGCTTACGCTCTAGTCATCCACGTTACCACTTGATCGATCCTTCTTTGGAAGTGTCGATCTGGGCGAGATCGCTGGAGGCCCCGTAGAAAAAGCCCTTCATGTTGTCGATGAGAAATGCCTGGGCTTCGGGATTTGTGAGATCAAGACCGTAATGGTTGATGATGCGCGTCTGGGTCTGGAGCCATTCTGCCCAGCACGGCTGGCAAACTTCGCCTGCCATTTTTTGTCCCAGTTCCGTCGGCAACGGTGCAAAACCCAAAGGCGGGCGTTTTTGCTCGCAGCGAGCACATTTGATTTCGTCAGGCATTGATTAAATTCAGTTTCGAGTTTCGAGTTCAAAGTTTCGCGTTCGAGTCTCGAGCTTGATTCTAGAATGCGAACGCGCGGCCTGCAACTCATTACGATGCGAGAGTCGGTTAACTCGAAACTCAAAACTACAAACTCGAAACATTTTGTTGTGCGGCCCGAATCGCTTTTATCGTGTCGTCATCTTTCGGCCGGAACAGCCCCAGCGGTCTCACGTCGCGATGACGAATCACGCCGTTGCCATCTATCACAAAGACTGAACGCGCAACCTTTCCGGGAATCAACGACTGCGCGCCGTACATATCGGCGACTTTGCGATCGACGTCGGCCAGCAGGCGCAAAGGTAGATTGTGATTCTCAGCGAAGCTTTTATGCGATTCGACCGTGTTGGTGGAAATGCCGACGACTTCAGCTCCGGTGGCCGCGTAATCATCCCAGCGATCGCGCACCGAGCACAGCTGCCGGGTGCAGATGGGCGTTTCGTCGCCGGGATAGAAAAGCAGCACGACGACTTTGCCGCGGTTGTCAGACAAGCGCCAGCTCGCTCCGCGGCTGTCGGGTAGAGTGAAGTCCGGAGCCGCGCTTCCTTCCTGGGGATTTGAAGTTGTCAACTTTATTTGATTAGCGCCGCCAGATTTGCTGCCGCGACTTGAGTGCGAATTTCGAGTTCGGTTCCTCGCGCTGTAACTTTCAAATTATTGAGCGCGCTTTCCGCGAGGGCCTTTCGCGGTTGCGCCATGCGCCCGATAAAGATCGTGCCCAGTTGTCGCAGTCCTTCAACGGTGTCGCCCAGATTTTTTGCCGCGTCAGCAGAATCTGTGCGCGCCACCATCATTACGGTCACGTCATTCTGCGTTGAGCCCACCGATCCATAGACCTGCTTGATCGAGCTAACATCTTTGGCAATTGTATCGTTGCCGATGTTCAGTTTCGCCAGCAACTCTGGCGAGACGTTCGCGCCGAAGCCGATCACCGCGCCCGAGTCTTTCGTCGCCAGTGACATTAATTCGGCGGGAGCGCGTCCGGCCCTGCCGGCATCGATTGCGGCTTTCACATTTGCGAG
>DATISD010000271.1:0-2539 GCA_035469005.1 Pyrinomonadaceae bacterium
CGGCTTTGTACACCACGCCCATCCCGCCTTCGCCGAGCTTCTCCAGGATGCGATAGTGAGAAAGAGTGCGCCCAATCATAAGTTCCCATGCTTGCTGGAACGGAAGCTGAGACAAGACTGCGCCTTGCGGTCGGAGTCAGCGCTAAAGTGCCCGCGCATTGTCGCTCTAAATCGCTGCGTATTCAAGACTTTCGTATAGTTGATTATTCCCTCTGTGTCAGTCACCGGACAGATCGGGCTATCGCAAAGAACTATTTCATGTAAGCTGCTAAGTGCGCTGTTGAAGGGGAGGAACAGCAATGATCCGAAAACTGAAGTCGGGGAAATACCGTTTGTATTCGCGGAAAAAAGATCCGAAGACGGGGAAACGCCGAAACTTAGGAACGTTTGATACAAAGCAAGCAGCGAAGAAGCACGAACGCGCGGTGCAATACTTCAAGCGTCATTGAGTCGAAGTGGCAGTAATACCTGTCAGAACCCCGGGCGTTGGCAACGAGATCTTGCGCCATGCTTGCCTGGATCGATCCAACGTCAGCGGGAAGTTACTGAAGCGAAAGCTCCCTGGGGTTTGCGATCCGCTCGTTATCGAGCTTGACTTCTTTTTCCACTCTCAAAATGTGCCACCCCTCGGCATCGCTCGCGGTTCTGAAACTGCAACTCGTGTGCTTAAATGTAAATTGAAAAAACTTCATGATTGAATTTCTTTCGCAGCTCAACGAACCACAACGCGAAGCCGTCACTTCCAGCGATGGGCCTCTATTGATTCTGGCTGGAGCCGGCTCAGGTAAGACGCGGGTAATCGCCCACCGCATCGCGTATCTGATCGCGGAACGCGGTGTTTGGCCGCGCAACATTCTCGCGGTCACGTTTACCAACAAAGCCGCCGAAGAGATGCGTAATCGCGTCAGCAAACTGATCGCAGGACTCGAGATCGGCAGCACGCCTTTGATTTCGACCTTCCACAGCCTGTGTGTGCGGATTTTGCGGCGTGATATAGAGGCACTGAACGCGGGCTACACCCGTTCATTCACCATCTACGATCAGGATGACACCGTACGGCTGACGCGAAACGCGATTCGTGACCTGGGGATGGACGATAAGCAGCTGGCGCCGCGCTCGGTGCAAGCAGTCATCAGCGCAGCCAAGAATCGCGGTGAAGATGCTGAGGCCTTTGCGGCCAAGGCGCAGTTCGTCGATGAGCGCCGCGCCTCGATTGCTCGTGTGTTCCAGGTTTATGAAGAGCGGCTGCACAAGAACAATGCACTCGATTTTGACGATTTGCTGATTAAAACCGTCCGGTTACTGCGTGATGTGCCGGAAGTGCGGGAGCGCTACAACGATCGCTATCGTTATTTGCTGGTGGATGAATACCAGGACACGAACCAATTGCAGTTTGCCCTGATTCGGCTGCTTACTGAGAAGCAACAAAACATCTGCGTCGTGGGAGATCCTGATCAATCGATCTATCGCTGGCGGGGTGCCGACATCACGAACATCCTGAAATTCGAAGAACACTTTCCTTCAGCGAAGGTCATCCGGCTGGAAGAGAATTATCGCTCGACGCAGAATATCCTCGATCTGGCGCACGGCGTCATCAAACACAACGTTGAGCGCAAGGAAAAGGCGCTCTGGACTCAAAATCCAAGCGGCGAAAAGATCCGTTATTTCCAGGCTTTGGATGCTGAGTCGGAAGCACGTTTTGTTTCCGGCAAGATTCAGGAACATCTGGCCGCCGACCCGAACGTGCGCGCCGCCGTGTTATATCGAACTAACTCGCAGTCGCGCGTATTTGAAGAGGCGATGCGCCGGGCCAGCCTGGCCTACAACATCGTGGGCGGTTTTTCGTTTTATGAACGGATGGAAGTGCGGGACATCATCGCTTACCTGAAGCTGGCGATGAATCCGCACGACTCGATTGCGCTGCAACGGGTGATCAATACGCCGCCACGGGGGATTGGAAAGGTCACGCTCGATGAGATTGAAAACCGGGCCCGCGAACTTGGCATTTCACTATGGGATGCAATTTCGGATTTGGTTGAGGACGCGCGCTTTTCGCCCCGGGCTGCGGCCGCGCTTTCGAACTTTCAGAAAATCGTGAACCGATTGGCCGTCAGAGTTGACCAGGTTATGGGAAACGCTCCTGATTCGCACGAAGCGGCGAGCGACGTCGAATCGACCGCGCCCGTTTCAGATCTGGTGAAAGCCGCCATTCTGGATACAGGTTACGAGAACGCACTGAAGTCAGAAAACAATGACGAGGCCGAAGCCCGCTTGGAAAACCTCCAGGAGTTGGTGAATGCGGCCGTCGATTACGATGAGCAGGGCGCAGAGGGTTTGCGTGATTTCATCGATCATTCGGCCCTGGTCGCCGACACCGACCAGTACAAAGCCGATGTGGCGGTGACGCTCATGACCGCGCATTCAGCCAAAGGCCTCGAGTTTCCGGTGGTGTTTCTGGTTGGCCTGGAGGACGGGCTCTTTCCGCATTCACGGTCGCTAAGCGATGCTTCGGACACTGAAGAGGAGCGGCGGCTGGCTT
>DATISD010000272.1:0-4288 GCA_035469005.1 Pyrinomonadaceae bacterium
GTCGCCGCAATTGGCCTGGGCGGTCACTCTTTGCTTTGCCCTTTGCTCGTTGCGCGCAATGCTCGTTACGAGCTACTAATCGAGTGCTGCCAATCGACGTCAAAGAGTGGCACCGGCTGCTCGCGGTTCTTGACGCTTATAGGCTCGCGCGGCAGTAACTGATAACGGGTATGCGCCGCATTGGCAGCCACCTCGCTGATAAGAATCTGGCCGCTCTTGGCATTTGATTCGAGTCGGGAGGCGGTGTTCACCGTGTCACCGATAGCCGTGTATTCGGATCGTCGCTCAGAACCGATGTAACCAACGATCGCCTCTCCGGTGTGCAAACCGATGCCAATGCCAATTTCGGGATAGCCTTCAGCGCGTAACTCATCGTTGATACTCAGCATGCGGCGTTGCATGGCTACGGCGGCAGACACCGCATTGGCGGCATCTTTGGGGGTCACTGTGGGCGCGCCGAACAGGGCCATCAAACCATCACCCAGGTATTTATCCAGTGTTCCGCCGTGCGCGAAAATGATGTCGGTCATCGCGGAGAAGTAACGATTGAGTAACTGCACAATCTTTTCCGGCACCGCGTGCTCAGAGATACGCGTAAAACCACGAATGTCGGCGAAGAGCACGGTGATCGTCTGGGTCACGCCGCCCAGCTTGAAAGAATTGGGATTCTCGAGCATCTGCTTGACGACGTACTCCGGCAGAAAGCGGCTGTAGTTCGCGCGGGCCACTTCCTCTTTCGCCAAGCGCTCGTGCGCGCGCACATTTTCGACAGCGATGGCCGTCTGCGCGGCGACCGCGCTGATCAACTCCAGATCGTCGGGCTTGAATGCCGAGAAGGGATCGAGGCGATCCGCATAGAGCGCGCCATGAACTCCTGATTCGGTAAAGAGCGGGGCGCAAATCGTCGAGCGCACGCCCTGGGAGACAATTGAATCGACGCCGGCAAA
Source organism: Pyrinomonadaceae bacterium (assembly GCA_035469005.1). GTDB lineage: Bacteria > Acidobacteriota > Blastocatellia > Pyrinomonadales > Pyrinomonadaceae > UBA11740. The sequence continues at coordinate 948 of DATISD010000272.1, forward strand.
TTGCTCGTCGGCGGCGGCGTCCTGACTCAAAAGCGCGACCCGATCCTTCATCACTTTGCGCGTGATCGTGCGGCCGATCGTCATCTTGCGCGCATGCGCTTCCAATTTTTCATCACGGGCGCGCGTAGCAATCGGGAACAACTTGGCATCATCGGCGTTCTGTTCAGTGACAATGCCGTCAGCCAGCAGGGCGATGACACGATCAGCCGGGGTCGATCGAAAGATGATGTCGGTCGCCATCTTAAAGATGCGATCGAGATCAAATCCGGCGCCGAGCGCTTTGCTCATCTCGTAAATTTCGCTGAGGATGTTCGCCTTGCGCTGGAGGGTTTCCAGAACCTTATCGCCGCGCGGAGCGACGGCGCCGCTGGTGCCCGGATCGGATTGGCGCAGCACCGTGGTAAGGACGTCCTTCGCGGACATCAGCAATTGCGTGTGTCCGAGCGGTTTATCGTCGAAACTTAAATCGGCAGTGCGTTCTTCCTTGGCCTGTTCAAAACGCAGCGTGCTGGCGCCAATCGTGATCCGGTCACCATCTTTGAGGGCGTGCTCGAATTTTTGTTCGCCGTTGACAAATACCTTGTTAGCGCTGCGTTTGATCTGACCGTTAACGACGATACCGTCAAGGATCGTAAACGAGCCGTCATCGTTGGGTTTGATGTGCGCGTGATGGCGCGAGGCGCGCGGATCATCAAGGACAACCTGATTGTCGGGGGCGCGCCCAATCATGCAGAGCACGCGTGCATTGAGTTCATGTTGCGCCTGGCGTCCGCTGGCGTCAGTAACTTTCAGTCGAGCCATAAGAAGTAAGTTCCAAGGGAATAATTTTGCGAGCCGATTCTACAAGGTAACGGCTTTTCAGCATAGCATCCTCGCATGGCATTGGGTCAGTGCAGAGACCAGGATTTCAGCTTGCCCCTCTTATCAGCCTGGTGGTTGGTCTTCAGAGTCGAATTGCGGCGCGACTAACTCTTGCCACGTTTCCGGGAGAGTGCGATGATGTCGCCGCGAACCGACTGAACCTCGATCATTTCCTGGAGGGAACTCCTATGGCCAGCATTAAACGTCGGCTTTGCTTCTGTTTGATTCTCATCGTTCCGCTTGTCGTGCTCTCAGCGACGCGTCTTTGCGGACAAACTCCAGAGGCAAAGACCAAAGCAAATGGATCCATTTCGGGTCGCGTGACAATCGGCGAGAAACCGGCTCCCGGAATTTTGATTGCCGTCAGCGGTTTGAACTCACCAATGCCCACGGCGCAGGCGACTTCTGACGCTGAGGGGAATTATCGCATCGGTGGACTGGCGGCCGGCCAGATCAACGTAACCCCGGTAGCTCCGGTTTACGTAGTTCCGGCCAGCGCCATGTTCGGCCAGGGACGAGTCGTCAATCTGTCGGCGAACGAAGCAGTTGAGGGAATCGATTTTAAATTGACGCGTGGCGGTGTGATTACCGGCCGCATAACGGATGCGGACGGACGGCCCGTAATCGAAGAACGAATTAGTTTGATTGCAATTGATGAGAACGGCGCCCCAGTTAGAGGTCCGACTCTCAGGCAAGCAAATTTCATGATGTATCAGACGGACGATCGCGGTGCTTACCGGATCTATGGTTTGCCGGCGGGTCACTATAAGGTCAGCGTTGGCGAAGACATCAATCGAATCGCCGGCATGCGCGCTTCCGGGTACTATCAAAGGGTCTTCTATCCGGACGCTACCGAAATCAACAAAGCGGGGATTGTTGATGTCAGCGAAGGTGGCGAAACAAAAAACATCGACATCAAGCTGGGCCGGCGGTCGGCAACCTATTCCGCCAGTGGGCGAATCATCGACGCCGACACGGGTCGACCTCTCGCTGGGGTCTACTTTTCCGTCGGCGCAGTCCAGCAGAATCAAAACCAAAGTTATGTCAGCGGCACGTCCGGCCCTTCAAATCCCACTAATTCACAGGGTGAGTTTCGAATGGAAGGTCTGTCACCCGGCCGCTATGTGTTGATGATTAACTCGCAAAACTTCAATCCGAATGCAACGTCAATGCCGAAGGTCTACAGCGAACCGCTTTCTTTTGAGATTGCCGATGTCGACGTTACGAACCTGGAAATAAAGGCGCAGCCTGGCTTAACCATCTCGGGCGTCGTGGTGCCGGAGGGAATTAGCGACAAAACTGTGCTCGCCCGCATTTCAAAACTCGTGGTGGCTGCCAATGTAAATCCCGGGCCGATGGAAATCAGAGCGTTCACGGGTGGTTCGGCCGCTAAGGTCAATCCGGACGGATCGTTTTTGATCGAGGGTCTGCACCCTGGAAAGATAATGCTCAACGTCGGTTATGGCGGACCTGAATCGATTGGGTTTACGACCACGCGGATTGAATACAACGGTGTGGTCCCAAATCGCGAGATCGAACTGCCCCCAGGCCAAAATATTTCCGGGGTGAAGATTTACGTAGCCTATGGGACCGGCGTGGTTCGCGGACAAGTCAAGGTCGAGGGCGGAACACTGCCGACTGACGCCGTCATTTTCATTTCCCTGAACACGCAAGGTGAGCCCAACCGGTTCAACGGCAATGGCCAGGTCGATTCGCGCGGACGTTTCCTGATCAGGGGGGTCTCGCGGGGCACCTATGAGGTCGTCCTACAAATCATGTCATTAGGGTCGCAGCAGCTGCCTCGCGGATTCCAGCGTCCGCAGCGACAAACCGTCACCGTTACCGATGGATCGGATACGGAGGTCCTTTTCACTTTGGATCTCAGTCGAAAGGATGTGCCTTGATCGCTCGAACTTCCCACAAGCTTGCAGTCCTATTTACAGTTTTCTGCGCCGCGAGCGCGATGGCGCAACAGCCCGCGTCTGAGAGCAAGCCCGCCGAGTCGAGAGTAATAACTGGACGTGTCGTCAGCGAATCGGGACAGCCGCTTGGTGGGGCGAGCGTTTCCGCGGTTCTTGCCACCGGGTCATCCGGTCAAAGAACATCGAGTGATAGTGAAGGGTATTTTAAGCTTCAGGGGCTTGACGCCGGACTCTACCGAGTGTCCGCCAGCCTGCCCGGTTACGTTATGCAAACTCCTCAAACAGATTTGAATAACCCGAGCGCCCTTTATCGCCCGGGAGAATCAGTTTCTCTGACTCTGATAAAAGGGGGAGTAATCGCCGGCATTATTACAAACAATGATGGTCAGCCGGTGGTGAATGTAAGTGTTCGCGCCTACCGAGTTCGCGATGCTGAAGGCAACAAGGTTCGTTCAGCCGCTTTCGCTCAGCCAAGGATGACTGATGACCGCGGTTACTATCGCATTTACGGATTGCAGCCGGGGACCTACGTGGTCTCCGCCGGAGGACAGGGTCAAT
>DATISD010000273.1:0-3357 GCA_035469005.1 Pyrinomonadaceae bacterium
GGGATCATCACGAAGCCACCGCCGAAAGTTACCGCCCCAATTCGAAGAAAGATGAACGACACGGAAAGCGCCAGACCGAGTTTGGCGATCCCCGGAATCGCCGGCAAAAGAAAAGCGCGCAGAGTGCGATTGCCCGGAACCACCTCGTCTGCTAAATCGTCTTCGTCGGGTTGCGTCACCCGCGCTTCGCTCATCTGTCTGAGACGCTCTTCCGCTAACGCCTCGGCTAGATAGCCGCCAAAGAACCGGTGCGGTTTTGCAGGCCTTCGCGCCGTGAGACGCTCGCGAATTCGTCTTTGACGCCGGGTGGCGAATCCGCGAATGCGCTCCAGACGCGGCAACTGTTTCTCAGCGAAGGACTCAATTCCGATCCCGATTAATCCGGAAATCAGGATCACTTCGATCACTGTTGCCTTCAAAAAAATAACCGCCGCGAATGAGAGAACAATCAGAATCCGCTGCCATGGCTTGCTGGACGTATGCTTACCCATGCGCCACGCGGTCACAGCAATCAGCGCTACGACCGCGGCGTTGAATCCGTGAAACAGTTGTTCCGTATTCGGCAGCGCGCGAAAGCGATCATAAAGAAGCGCCAGCGTGATCATCATGAGCATCGACGGCAGAATGAATCCGGTCAGTGAAACGCCGGCGCCTCGCCATCCGCGGAGACGAAACCCAATGTAAGTTACGGCGTTGCCGGCGCTGGTCCCGGGCAGGCTCTGCCCCAACGCCAGCGCTTCGATAAAGTCTTGCTCGCTAAGCCAACGCCGCTCCTGCACGACGATGTGCCTGATGTGCGTAAGTACTGCGAGCCCACCGCCGAAACCTGTCAAACCGATTTTGAGGAATGAAAGAAAAAGCCCGCCGAGAGTCGCCGAGCGCGAGATCCGTTGTAGTCTTCGCTGTTCGTATCGAGCGCGGGTGCGAATCTTTCGAACTCGCTGGCGACCGTGAGTTCGTCTGGAAACCGTCGTCTGTGCCACTGCGTGAGGCAGTTTAGCAGAATCAATCCGCAGATTTCACAGATTACTCAGAACGAAAAATCTCCTTGCTTGTTTAGAGCCAGCGCTTGTGCCAACCAGCGGGACAGTCCCGCCACGAAGCGAAGGATGTTTTTCCTTTCTGTGTAATCTGCGAAATCTGTGGATCGTCTTAAGAAGCGGGTGCGGCAGCTTCTCTCTGGTCAGCAAACTCCGGCAAAACGCTAAACACTTCCAGCGCGTACTTCACATTTCCGAACGGCGCAGACACCTGGACGCCCTGGATCAAATCGCGCACTTCGGCCAGTGACTCGCGCGCGATCTTTAATCCTTCGTCGCGCCCCGCCTCTTTGCTGATGGCTGATGCGGCTCGCATGCGGTCCATGATGTCTGGGGTCACATGGACGCCCGGAACTTCGTTGTGCAGAAACTCAGCGTTGCGGAAAGATACCAACGGCCAGATACCCGCGACGATGGGAATGCGACAGTGCTCGATGCGCTTGAGAAATTCACGCAATTGCGCAGTGTCAAAAACTGGTTGCGTGATCGCGTACTCGGCACCGGCTTCAATCTTCCATTCGAAACGGCGCAGTTCCTCATCCATATTCACCGCGCCGGGATTGACGCCGACACCTATTGAGAAGGCGGTCGGCTCGCCGATTGGATTGTTGCCGATGTCCAAACCGTGATTGAGTTTGTTCACCATGTTCGTCAATCCAATCGCATCGATGTCGAATACGGCAGTCGCATCGGGGTAAGGACCCATCTTCGGGGGATCACCAGTGATCAAAAGCAGATTGCGCAGACCGAGCGCCGCCGCGCCAAGCAGGTCAGACATCATCCCCAGCAGATTCCGGTCGCGACAGCAATAGTGCAGTACCGCTTCGATTCCGATTTCTCTCTGCACCATGAGTGCGGTGGCCATCGCACCCATGCGTGTTTGCGCGCGCGGACCATCGGGAATGTTTACGCCGTCGACGCCGGCCTCTTTCAACAGGCGAATCGCATCGAGGGTCTTCCACGGACTGCAACCTTTTGGCGGCAAGACTTCCACGGTGGTGACGAACTCGCCTTTGGCGATCTTGCGTGCCCAGTTTGATCTCTCTTCCGGCGGCACGACTGTCACGTCAGGCGGCTTCAATTCCTGCACGCTGACTTTTGCTGTTTCAGCCAGGGAAACCTGCTGGGTGCGCGGATGAAATTGCCGAATCGCGTCGGCGATCATTTTGATGTGGGCGGGCGTGCTGCCACAGCAACCACCCACGAAGCTGGCGCCGGCCTGAATGATGCGCCGGGAATATTCCGCCATGTACTCTGGTGAGCACATGTATATCTGGCGGCCGCCGACGTCTCGCGGCAGTCCGGCGTTTGGTTGGGCTGATAATTTTCGATCGGTCAGCGCGCGCATCTTTTCTATGGCGTTAAGAACGATCGCTGGTCCGACTCCGCAATTGAGTCCGATTACGTCTGCGCCCCACTCAGCGATTCGGGTAGTGAAAACTTCGGGCGTGGCGCCGAACAGAGTGTTGCCATCCATCTGAATAGTCACCTGCGCGACGATGGGCAAATCGCACAGCTCTTTAACCGCGCGAATTGCCTGGTGCAGTTCTGATATGTCTGAGAAGGTCTCGAGCACGAACAGGTCGACTCCACCTTCGAGTAACGCTGATATCTGGTCCGAGAACATCTGTTTCGCTTCGTCGAACGACGTAGGGCCGTAAGGCTCTATGCGGATGCCGAGTGGGCCGACGGCGCCGGCCACGAGGGCGCGATTGCCGGCGGCTTCACGGGCAATGCGCGCGGCTTTGACATTGATCTCATGCCTGCTGCCTTCGAGACCGTATGGCTGTAGCTTGTTGGCATTTGCTCCGAACGTATTTGTTTCAATGATGTCGGCGCCCGCGCGTACGTATTCCGTGTGAACTTCGCGCACCAGATCGGCGGCGACCAGATTTAGCTCATCGTAGGAACGATTGATGTAGATGCCCTTTGAATAGAGCATCGTGCCCATTGCGCCATCGAAGATGTAGGCGCGATCGGAATCAAGCATGTCGCGAAAGGTTTGCATAACTTTTGCGCTTGGTTCTTAGAGCTTAGTTTTTTAGAGCTTGCCTGGAGAGTTTGAACTCTAAAATCTAAGCTCCATTAACTAAGCGCTGCCTAAATAAAAATCCCGCGCTAAACAACGCGGGACTTCAAGTCGTCTGAAGTTTTTTGTTCGTTCTCTCGAACTCGCCGAGCTGTTTAGCTGTTTGTTTTACGTGGCCGCAAGTCGCCTTAACTCACCACGTTTTTCAAAGCAGTTTATACGCCGCGTCGCAGATCAGTGTCAAGCAGGTCAGTTCGGAGTTTGGTCACCCGTGACATCTCATTCGGC
>DATISD010000274.1:0-2801 GCA_035469005.1 Pyrinomonadaceae bacterium
GGTAAAAATGCGCTGTTAAGCAACGTCGATGGACAGCAGAACAGCGCATTCGGTAACAGCGCGCTCGTCAATAACGCACATGGCAACCAAAATACCGCCATCGGGGTCGCGGCTGGGGGCACTATCGACGGTACTGGCAACGTGTGCATTGGCGCATTTGTCCAGGGGGAGTCAGGCGTCGATAATAGCACGTATATTCGCAACGTTAATACGCTCGCTCAGCCGATTGTCGCCGGTATCGACGGCGTAACCGTGAGGCTGGTCGACGGCAGACTTGGCCACGGAGTTTCTTCACGCCGTTACAAGCAGGATATCAAACCCATGGAGGAAGCGAGCGAAGCGCTCTACGCGCTCAAACCGGTCATCTTCCACTACAACAATAAGATTGATCCCACGCAGACGCTCGACTTTGGCCTGATTGCCGAAGACGTAGCCGAGGTGAACCCAGAGCTGGTCGTGCGCGACGGAGAGGGCAAAATCTCTAACTACCGCCGCGACGCGATTAACGCCATGCTGCTTAACGAGTTCCTAAAAGCGCATCGCAAAATGGAGGAACAGGCGACTCAAATCGACCAACAGGCAGCCACGATCAGCCATCTAAAGAAGGAAATTGAAACAATTATCGCTCACTCTAAAGAACAGGACTTACAGATCCAAAGAGTAAGTGATCAGGCACAAATCAACACATCTGACGCCCGCGTCGCTGCAACCGATCAGTAACAGCAGAGATCAGCGCGTGAGTTGTAGCCGACATCGTTGATGCCGGCCTTCCGGCAAATTGACAGGCGTTTGACACAAACGTCTCTACAACCAAATCAGGCGGTGACGGTTACTCCACCGCTCCGTAACGACGCTGGCGGCGACCGAATTCTTCGACTGCGGCGACGAGATCTTGCTTTTTGAAGTCAGGCCACAGCTTTGGCGTGACGTACATCTCCGTGTAGGAGGTTTGCCAGAGCAGAAAATTCGAGAGCCGCATTTCGCCCGACGTGCGGATAAGAAGGTCGGGATCGGGATAGTAACGCGTGTAAAGATGTTTGCTGAACATCGCCACATCGATCATCGCCCTGTCGATGTGCCCCAGTTCGATGGCGCGAAGCAAACTTTTGATGCCGTCAATAATCTCCAATCGGCCGCCGTAACTGAGTGCCAGGATGAGCGTCAGACCAGTGTTGCCAGCAGTTTGCTCGATACTCCTGTGAAGTTGTTCCTGGGCGCTGCGGGGCAGATCAGTCAACCGGCCAATCGCCTGAAGACGCACATTCTTCTCGAGCAATTCGGGCGTTTTCTCCTTTAAAAATTTTTCCAGCAAACGCATCAGCGCGATGATTTCAGCTCTGGGACGCTGCCAGTTTTCAGCGGAGAACGCGTAAAGCGTGAGATATTCCACTTTTAACTCGCCGCAACCTTCGACGCATTCTCGAACAGCCTGGGCCCCCGCTTCGTGGCCTTTGATGCGAGGCAGTCCGCGCGACTTCGCCCAACGGCCGTTGCCATCCATGATTATGGCGATATGGCGGGGAACAGTCTTAATGCTCGCGGACATTTAACAGCCTCTTATCATCTGAAATCTGCTGCAGAGAGGCAAGTGGCGCGACTTGCCACTGACGAAATCCGAGGTTCGAAAAAATGACGAATGATTGAACGGCGGAACTTTTTTTCTTCGGTATTCGTGCTTCGAGCTTATGTCGTCATTCGCCATTCGTGCTTCGTCATTCTGTACCAGCGGAAATCGGAGCAGTTGTTGACGAGTTCACAACACGATCGTCTCCCCGCGTGCAGGGCCGACGCTCACCATGGAGAGTTTTGCACCGGCCAGTTCGGAGATGTATCTGACATATTTTCTCGCGGCTGAAGGGAGTTGCGAAAATTTGCGTGCAGTGTGGATAGAGGTATTCCAGCCAGCGACTTCTTCGTAGACCGGCTCGCAATTCGCGAGTTGAGTTGCGTCACACGGCGGCACGTCCAGCCGTTTTCCGTGTAGCTGGTAACCAACACAAATGCGAATTGGATCAACCTGATCTAATCCATCAAGGTTGGTGATCGCGATCTCATCGATGCCGTTGATCATGCCCGCGTAACGAGCCGCTACAGCGTCGAACCAACCGCAGCGACGTTTGCGTCCGGTTGTCGCGCCGAATTCGCGGCCGAGATTGTGAAGCATTTGCGCCAATTGCGCGTCCTCCGTAGGCAATGCGCCATCCCCTACTCGCGTCGAGTACGCCTTCGTTACACCCACGACACGATCCATGCGATGCGGTGGCACGCCTGTGCCGGTGCACGCACCGCCCGCTGTGGTGTTTGACGACGTCACATACGGATACGTGCCGTGGTCGATATCAAGGAATGTTCCCTGCGCGCCTTCGAACAAGATCTGTTTGCCGCGATCCATCGCCCGGTGCAGGTAAACCACCGTGTTCGTCACATACGGCCGCAATCTTTCGCCGGCAGCAAGATAGGTTTCGTTCACACCACGAAAACTGATCGGCTTCGCACCGAGCGCCTGAAGGATTCTGTTGTTCTCGATGATCTTGGCCTGCAACTTTTTGGAGAACAGGATTGGCTGCATCAGATCCGACATGCGCAAGCCCGTGCGTGCTGCCTTATCTCCGTAGGCTGGGCCGATTCCCCGTTTGGTGGTGCCGATACGCCCGCGGCGCAGCTCACGCTGCTCGTCGAGAAGCCGGTGATACGGCAAAACAAGATGCGCGGAATCGCTGATGAGCAGGTTTTTGTCGATGTCGACTCCCAATTGGCGCAAGCCATCCATCTCGGCCACAAGCGCAACTGGATCGATAACC
>DATISD010000275.1:0-8045 GCA_035469005.1 Pyrinomonadaceae bacterium
CGTCTTTCAGAAGTTTCTCATGCTCGCGCTCGATGGCCCAAAAGTCACCGATACCGCTGCTGATATACGTGCCCACGCCCTCGGCTATGTCATCCGTGATTTTCAGTCCGCTGTCGTTCACGGCTTCCTGTGAAGCAGCGATAGCGTACTGGATGAAAGCGCCCATCTTGCGCGCTTCCTTCTTTTCGACATAGTTCAACGGATCGAAGTCTTTGACTTCGCAGGCGAACCGAACCGGGAACTTTTCGGCGTCGAATTTTTTGATGTAATCCGCGCCACTGCGGCCTTCCCCGAGCGCGGTCCAGGTTGTCTCGACCGAATTACCAACGGGCGTAACCAGACCAAGACCAGTAACAACGACGCGACGACTCAAATCAAAAGCCCTCCCATAACCGATTTCACAGTGATCGACTCAGGCTGGATCACGCCGTGAACTATCGGCTACTTTCCTTTGTGCTGATCGATATAGTTATACGCGTCGCGAACACTCTGAATCTTCTCAGCGTCTTCGTCCGGAATCTCGATGCCGAATTCCTCTTCGAAACGCATCACCAACTCGACCGTGTCCAGCGAGTCGGCGCCCAGGTCGTCAATGAACCTCGCGTTTGGCGTCACTTCGTTTTCGTCAACACCAAGCTCGTCAACGATTATCTGTTTTACTTTTTGCTCAATCTCTTGATCGGGCATTCGTTTGCTCCTCTACTAAAGTGGCACAGACTTCAGTCTGTAGCCGTGATAACTTCATTTTGGGCGGTCACACACCAACCTCGGTGCCGCCTGTCAAACCGCAATCGCTCCTCGCGCCGCGCGCAGACTTGCTTCATCTTCGACGTTGACGCATTGCACGCTGCGATCGATTTGCCGCACTAAGCCGCTTAAAACTTTTCCGGGTCCAATCTCAATAAAGGTTTTTACACCCTGATTGATTAAAAATTCAACTGACTCAAGCCAGCGGACGGGCTGCGAAACCTGCCGGACTAAACTATCGCGCAATCGATCCGCCATGGTGACCGGGCCCGCGTCGACTTTTGTGACGACCGGCATTTCGCTGTCACTAAACTGAATTGTGCCCAGGTCGGCCGCCAGCCGATCCTGCGCCGGCTTCATCAGGGCACAATGGAAAGGGGCGCTTACATTCAGTTTCATCGCCCGCTTAGCGCCGCGCTCTTTCAAGATAACGATCGCCCGATCGATAGCGCCGGCCGCGCCGGCGATGACTACCTGACTCGGTGAATTAATGTTGGCAGCGCTACAAATTTCGCCCTCACTTGCCTCCTGACAGCCCGCATCAACGGTTTCCAGATCGGCGCCGAGAATCGCCGCCATAGCCCCTGCGCCAACCGGGACTGCCTCCTGCATGTAGCGTCCCCGCGCTCGAACAGTCTTAATGGCGTCTCTTAGCGTCAACGCGCCACCGGCGACCAAAGCTGAATACTCGCCCAGGCTGTGCCCGGCGACAAAGTCGGGCCGCGGGAAACCCTCTGACTGCATGGCACGCAAAGCGGCAATCGAAACAGTCAGGATGGCCGGCTGGGTATTCTCGGTCAACTGCAACTGTTCGGCCGGGCCGTTAAAGCAAAGTTCAGATAGCGAGAACCGAAGCACGTCGTCTGCTTCTTCAAAGACCTGTCTGGCGGCCGGAAACTTTTCGGCTAAGTCCTTTCCCATGCCCGGGTGCTGGGAACCCTGACCGGGGAAGATGTAGGCCATTTTCGATTTCCGATTGTCGATTGCCAACATCGCAGATTTCCAATTGCCGATTGCCGATTTCTTTCCAACCCGACGAATCGGCAATTGCCAATCGGCAATTGGCAATGACCTTACCAACGCATTACCACACTGCCCCACGTGAAGCCGCCGCCGAACGAAGACATCAGCACTATATCGTCCTGCTTCAGCAGACCCTTCTCGACGCATTCGTCGAGGCCAATGGGGATTGACGCTGAAGAGGTGTTCCCATGCATGGCAATGTTCGAATACACGTGTGAAGGATCGACATTCAGCAGGTTCGAGACCGCGTCGGTAATTCTTTGGTTCGCCTGATGCGGCAGAAATAAATCCACGTCCTCGGTTGTCAAACCGGCTTCACAAAGGGCAGCGCGCGATATTTCACACATCGATCGGACCGCAACCTTAAAAACCTCGTTGCCTTTCATCTTGAAGAAGTGATCGCCGCGAGCAATCGTTTCAGCGGTAAACCCGCCTTTCGTCCCGCCGCCGGGCGCATACAACTGTTCTTCGTAGCGGCCATCCGATTTGATTCTGGCGGCGAGGATTCCTCGTCCGGCTTCAACCGGCCCGAGAATCGCCGCACCGGCGCCGTCTCCGAACAACACGCAGGTCGACCGATCCGTGTAATCGACGTAGCGGGTCAACAACTCCGCTCCAATCACCAGGGCGTACTTGATCTGGCCGCCGCGAATCATCGCGTTCGCCAGAGACAAGCCATACAAAAAGCCCGAGCAGGCCGCCACAATGTCCATCGCCGCAGCTTTGTTCGCCCCCAACTGAGCCTGAATCAAACATGCCGTCGAAGGCAGAATCTGATCGGGCGTAACCGTGGCGCAAAGGATCAGGTCGATCTCGCTCGGGTCTATTCCAGCGCGCTCAATCGCCTCACGCGAAGCACGCGACGCAAACTGCGAAGTGTACTCGCCCGGCGCGGCCTTGTGCCTCTGCTTGATACCGGTGCGCGAAGTAATCCACTCGTCCGACGTATCGACGATCTTTTCCAGATCCGCGTTCGTCAGCACCATTTCCGGATACGCGTGGCCGGTGCCCAGAATGCCTGCGTTGACCTGCGTCAAAATAAGTCCTCAAACGAAATAATTGCCGCTCAAAGGCGAGGCCATCGAAACACCGACGGCGACGTGTCTAAGCGGCGTGATTACTTTTCTCTCAGGCGTTTTGGTCCACCTGAATGACTTCACGACCTTTGTAGTAGCCGCACTTGGGACAGACGCGATGCTGCATGCGTGGCTCCTGACAGTTTGGACACACTGCAGTCTGCGGCACGCGCAGCGCATCATGCGCTCGGCGTTTGCCGCGACGTGATTTTGAATGACGACGTTTTGGATTTGGCATAAGTACTCCAACAAGATTTTTGATTTCAGATTTGCGATTTTCGATTCACAGCCAGTTCAATCGAAAATCAAAAATCTACAATCGCAAATCCTTTAGCTTCCCCCACCGAGCGTCGACTTGCCCGCCCTCACAGCCACAATCGGCGGCATTTCGATCCGCGCCACATGTGGGACAAATGCCCTTACAATCCTCGCTACAAAGAACGTGACCGGGCAGAGCCAGAAGGATTTCCTCTTTCACGAGGTCATCCAGCTCAATCGCCTCATCCACCAGCCCGAGGTCGAGATCCTCTTTGCTCAGTTCGTGGTGCTCTTCGTTGCGCCACGAGACCGTCCCCGCAAATCTCTCGGCGAACTCGACATCGACTGGAAGCTGGACGTCTTTCAAACAACGGCCGCAGGGTAACGCAACCCGTGTATGCAAGTCGCCTCGAATTTCGAGCTGACCAACGGTCCGGCGAATTTGCCCTTTGACGCGTACCGGCTCGATCAAACGAAGCTCTGATTCGTCAAAAACCAGTGCTCCATCTTCATAGGTCTGCGAAAACCGGCCTCCAGGTTCTTGCGCGTTTTCCAGCTCAATCCGCATAACCCACCCTCGCCCGGCACAGATAGCCTCAAGGCTTTGGGCATAAAGTCGCCAATTATAACCGCGTGCGCTGCAGTTTCAAAATGCCATCGACATCTCTTGCGGCCATATTGACGCGCGTTCCGCGGGGTGGCAGGGAAAACATCAGCCACTGGTCGTGGCTTTTCTCTTGGCCTTCCGGCCCTTTCTGCTCTTCTTGACAGTCTCGCGCTTGACCGCCGCTTCTTTCAACTTCGTACATTCAGCTCGCCACATGGTTTCCAGCCTTCCATTATCGACGACGCCGCATTCGTGGAGCATCTCGATCAGACTCTTCACCAGCGCGTGATTGCTGTAAGCGGTCTCCGAATGTCGCAGCAGAAGCTTCAATGCCTGCTCCAGTCTTTCCGCCAGACGAGCAAGCGTATTCTCGAGCATCGTCATCCGCTCGAGCAGATGCTCCTCGTGCGGCGTCGTCGAGGGCACCTCAACGCGAACCGACGGCGGCTGCACGACGATCATCAGGCGAGTGCCGCAGCGAAGGCAGAACTCCTGGCCCAGCGGATTCGCTGCCCGGCACTTCTGACAATAATGAGAAATTGTTCGCCGATGCATTATTAAAGAAACGTACTTGGTGCTTTGTGCTTCGAAACGCGAAAACAAAGTACTAAGTACAAAACACAAAGTACATCTTTTCAGTACTCATAAAAGCCGCGTCCGGTTTTCTTACCCAACCATCCTGCATCAACATAACGTTTAAGCAAGGGACAGGGGCGATACTTTGAATCTCCGAAGCCATCATGTAACACGTTCATGATAGCAAGGCAAACATCCAGGCCGATGAAATCAGCAAGGGTCAGTGGTCCCATGGGATGATTCATTCCCAATTTCATAATGCCATCGATGCTTTCACGCGTCGCGACGCCTTCGTATAAGGCGAAGATGGCTTCATTGATCATGGGCATCAGGACGCGGTTAGAGATAAAGCCCGGCGAATCATTACACTCCAATGGAATCTTGCCGAGCTTCTCGGTCAACGCGTGAATTGTTTTGTGCGTTTCGTCGGTGGTCGCTGCGCCGCGGATGATTTCCACCAGCTTCATCACCGGCACCGGATTCATGAAGTGCATCCCGATGACTTTGTCCGGACGCTGCGTGACCGCGCCAAGCCTGGTAATTGAGATTGATGAAGTATTTGAAGCGAGAATTGCGTCGCTTTTCATAATACCGTCCAGCGTTTTGAAGACTTCGATCTTGACGCTTAAGTTTTCAGTGACAGCTTCGACCACGATGAAAGCCTCGCGCAAATCATCCAAGTCCGTGGTCGTCTTAATGCGGCCCACGATCGTTTGCTTCTCGCTGGCTGAGAGGCGCTCTTTATCGACATCGCGCTGCAGACTCTTGTCAATCGCCGTCATGCCGCGTGCCAGAAACTCCGGTGCGACGTCACGCATAACGACCTCAAACCCGGCACGGGCGGCGACCTGGGCGATACCATTGCCCATTGTTCCTGCACCCACGACTCCGAAAATTTCACTCATGTTTGGAGTTCCGCCTTCAGGCGGCCAGCTGCATTGAATCGAAGCTCCGGCTAAAGCCGGAACTCCGAACCAAAATTCATTTCAACCGGTCTGCAAATTTCATCAGCGGCTGCGCGCCATTCGCTGCTTCTTTCAATTCGCCCTCAGTCGTAGCGGGAGCAAAACCTCCGTAGAGTGTCACGCCATCGCTACTGCGAAAAAACTTGATTGTATAAATTCCCAGCGCCGTACCGATTGGAACATTCACCAGCGAGAGTACCGCCAATATGTTCCCAACGGGCCTTACCCAACGCGATCGCCGGCGAAAGCCGTAACCTACAATCACCGGCAAGAGGCCAACGACAATAAACAGCGCGGCGATGATCAGCCCTCCGACCACCATCCAAAATGTTGTCAGGTTGGCAGCCGTCGGCGTGGCCAGAATTAAAACTAAAATCAGAATTAGAAGGCCAATCAAGGTCAACCCGTGAATGGCGCCATAGATGAAATGCAGCGTCGCGAGCGTTTTATTGTGCTCTTCCGCGGTCATCGTTCAACGGCCATCGCGACCGCGTTGCCTCCGCCCAGGCACAGCGCCGCGATTCCCCGATGCGCATTGCGCCGCTTCAACTCGTACAGCATCGTCGTCAGAATTCGCGAACCTGACTGGCCGATTGCATGGCCCAACGCTACCGCACCACCGTTGACGTTGACTTTTTCCGGATCGAGATGAAGCTCGCGCATGATCGCGACCGCCTGGACTGCGAACGCTTCATTCAATTCAATGAGATCGACTTGATCCAACGACCAGCCGGTTTTCTGGATCAACTTTTTGATCGCGTCAACGGGCGCCATCATCACCAGCTGCGGCTCAGTACCGGAAGTAGCCTGGCCAACGATCCTCGCCAGCGGCTCGACTCCCAAAGATTTGGCGCGCTCATCCGAAGTTACGACCACGGCCGACGCCCCATCGTTCACACCGGGAGCGTTGCCCGCCGTTACAGTGCCGCCTTCTTTAAAAGCGGGTTTCAGCTTTCCCAGCGACTCGACAGAGGTATCCTCGCGCACCGGCTCATCTGTATCGAAGATGACCGAGGCACCCTTTCGCTGAGGGATTTCGACCGCCACGATCTCATCTTTGAATCTTCCTGCTTTGATCGCGGCCGCTGCCTTGCGATGCGAATTCAGCGCGTACTCGTCCTGTTCTTCGCGCGAGACATGAAAGCGTTCCGCTACGACTTCACCGGTACAGCCCATGTGCTGATCGTCAAATGCGCACCACAAGCCGTCCTGAATGATCGCGTCGAGCATCGTTCCATGGCCCAACCGATATCCTTCGCGGGCCTTCGGCAGGAGGTACGGCGCGTTCGACATTGATTCCATGCCGCCGGCGACGACCATTTCAGTGTCGCCAAGCTGCACGCCCTGCGCGGCCATCATGATTGCTTTTAATCCCGAGCCACAAACTTTGTTTACCGTTACCGCGGAGACTGTATTCGGCAGTCCGCCATGCAGCGCGGCCTGGCGCGCGGGATTCTGACCCAGACCTGCCTGGATCACACAACCCATGATTACTTCGTCAACCTCTTCAGGTCCTACGCCGGCGCGCTGCACAGCTTCGCGGACGACAAGCGCGCCAAGCTGCGTGGCTTTAAAAGTTTTCAGCGCCCCCAGGAATTTTCCGACCGGAGTGCGCGCGGCACTAATGATTACTGGCTGCTTAATTGATGACATGATCAGATGTTCGTCTTTGTGAACTGATTTAGCATTACTGTTAATTAGAATCACTGTCAAGCGAAGTGAAGTGGTTGGTCCCGATCTGGATTGACTCGATATTGGCTTCGCCACGTGGATGCGCGGCAAGTCTCTGACTTGCCGCTAGGTGGCCACTTAATCTAACGGTCTATGACCGTGGCGGGTCGGAGACCTTGGAAGAAGAAGGTTCGCAGCCCGGCAAGTCGAAGACTTGCCGCGCATCAGAGTGGCAGAGCCATTGGAGTGGTCGCATCGAGCTTGATCCAAAGCGTGACCGCTCGGTGACTCAAGTGCGTCAGTACGTTAGTAAGGACATTCCTGACCGATCAGAACACTTGCCTCAAGTCTAACGACCTATTACTAACAACACTTCTCGTTGAGGATTAGGAAGCATCGTCAAACGAGGACCTCCATGACCGTAAGTTTCTGCCTGACCTAGAATTTTCAAATTAAGCTCGCCAGCAGCAAGGTTGTTGAACTCCCGCTCACGCATGAGCACGACAGCATCGGGATTGTTTCGGAAGATCTCCACGACCTTCACATGGTTTCCCGTCAAACGTTCGACAGTGTGGCCCGGCGGAAGATTGAATGCCAGATCATTGGCCCAATCACCCGCTGCCGGCGACGTGAACCAAACACGATTTCCGGGAACAGTTGAAACAAGTTCCTTCGTGAGCAGGAAACGAGTGAAGCCGGGCAAGAATGTCAGCTCAAGGCTGAGCATCGTCGCCGCAATACAAACGCAAAGGACGATCGCAGTTGCAAACGCGCTGCGACGAACAAGGCAGTATCCAACGGCTCCGAAGCCAACTGCAGCAAACAACAGCGGAAGCAGGCGAAGCGAATTGTTGATCCCGAGCACCGCAGCCACCCTCAATGAAATCAACGAGACCACCAGCACGGCAATCGCCGTCAAAGCAAAAAACAATTTGATTAGTCGCCTGCCAGATTTCGAGAAGTCGGTTGCATGTGTGATCGCAGGCGCCACAATCAAGGCGGCCGCCGGCATGATCGGCAATAAATAGTAATCCAGCTTAAAGCTCGAGAGTGAAAAAACGACCAGCGCGGCGGCGAGCCACAGATACAAGAACCGTCTCGTCGCGGCCGGCTTTCTTTCCC
>DATISD010000276.1:0-4351 GCA_035469005.1 Pyrinomonadaceae bacterium
GCACAGTCCAATGCGCTGGGAGGTTCTTTATTTCTTTCGGCAGCGTGACGTAGCTATACGCCGAGTACCAATTCAGGTTAAAGGTAAACGGCACCGGCACATTCTCCAGTCTTAAATCCCGAATCAAAACGTCTTCGACAAAACCGCCTCTGGTTTTGGCCGACTTGAACCGTATTCCTTCGGCCGTTCCCACGCCGCGATTACTGTAAGCCACGACGTGGCGAATGCCGCCGGAGGTCTCGCTGCCAAAGGAAAGGACCCCGGCCCCGCGGCGCGCGATGTTGTTTCGGATCACGACGTACTCAGTCGGACGATTGACGCGCAGGCCATCATAGTCGCGTCCCGCCTTTAGACAAATATCGTCGT
Source organism: Pyrinomonadaceae bacterium (assembly GCA_035469005.1). Taxonomy (GTDB): domain Bacteria; phylum Acidobacteriota; class Blastocatellia; order Pyrinomonadales; family Pyrinomonadaceae; genus UBA11740. Next base: position 367 of record DATISD010000276.1, read on the forward strand.
CGTTGTTGTCGATGTCGCAATTCTCAACCAGCACATGGCGTGAGGAATCAATATCTACTCCATCGGTACTCGGACCTGCATTGTCGCTGATCTTCAGTCCATTGATGGTGGCGTGATCCGAGTAGACGACCTGAACCGTCCAGAAGCCGGAACGTTTGAGACTGAGATTCTCAATCGTTACGTCCGCCGACTTCCAGACAACCATCAGACGCACGCGTTCGGCGTCATAGTCCACTGCCCAGCGCAACCCGCGTGGCTCGTAATCGTCGCGGCGCATCTTCCAGTACTTGTCCCACCACTTCTGACCACGCCCGTCGATTGTGCCACCGCCGGAATCTTCACATTACGCTGCTCGTTAACATTGATCAGCGCCGCAGGCCATTTCATCTCTATTCCAGCCACGCGGGTCCAAAGCGACGGATAGTCCGCATCTTCCTGGCTACCCAGCAAAGTTACGCCCTGGTCAAGCAGCAGGTGGATGTTGCGCTTGAGAAAGATCGCGCCGCTCACATAAGCGCCAGGCTTGAAGCGAACGATGCCGCCACCCGCCTGTTCGCAAACATCAATGGCCTTCTGAATCCCAGCGGTCGAATTGGTCGTGCCATCGGCGCTGGCGCCGTACGAATTCACCCAGCAAACACGCCGTCGACGGGGTTCAATCCGAGCGCCCACGTCGTTCACCCAGGCTGGCAGCCCCGCGGTCGCAGACTTTCTCTCCTGCGCGCCGGCCATGGGCCCAATCAATAACAGCAGAGCCGTCGATAAGGTGAAACTGAGTTTGGTCACTCGCTCCTCAGCCTTCCGACCGATTCGTAGACCTCGATTTCCACCACCGTTAACCGGGACGTAGCGCTCGCCTTTTCATCAACGTCCGTGTTCCCCATTACGCCGACGATGTTTCCCAGGCTGTCTACGGTGCGAGAAGGCGCTATCATTTCCAGCTTCAATTGCCGGCCAGTAGCAGGCGGAAAGATGATCGTCAGATAGCCCAAACTCGGCGCGCTGTTTCCCTGGAACACGACCTTTCCGTCGACGCTAATCCGTAGCGGATAAGAAGTTGTCCGCCAGGAGCCCAGCTTGAGCGTGACTTCACTGAGGGTCGCGGCATGGTCGAGCGTGTAATTGATCCAGGCAGAATTCAACTGCCCATCATTCGACCAGTTGGTGGCTTCATTGTCGTCAAAACTCAAAGCTGCCTTTGAGGCATTCGCACCTGCGGATGCGCTCGCGATGCGAACGGGCGTGCGCGAACTTAACAGAGGTCTTGCCGCAGGCGTTGGCCCTCGGGTTAAATTGGCTGAAAGACCAGCGTCAGGCATCTCCAGCGACAATCCATCGACGCTCTTGACCGCGCGCGAACCGATTTCGACCGCAGCGGGTTTCAAACCGTCCGCCTCAGCCTTCAGCCGAATCACACCGCTGTCCAGAGTCGAACGAACCAGTACGCGGTTGATGCCGCATTCCACCGGCAGACTCTTCGCCAGAATGTAGTTGTCCGGCCCTTGAGCGATTCCGCCGCGCCACTCAGCCGGTCCCGAAATCGAAAAGCCGATCAGGTTCAAGGCCGTCGGACAACGATTGCCGGCGGCATCAACCACCTCGACATCGACCAGTGCCAGATCAGATCCATCGGCGCGCAGACCACCTGGTCCGGTACGAACGTTAAGCCGAACAGCGGCCGGTTTTCCGGCGGTCTTGATCTCCGTCTCGCAAATCTTTCGTCCGCGCGCGTCATAGCCGACGGCCTTGACGACACCCTGCTGCCAGAGAATATTCCTGAAGCTGTAAAGGTAGCGACTGCTCTGGACGCCGGGACCCCGGGATCTGCCATTCACGAACAATTCAACCTTGTCGGCGCTCGAGACCACGTAGATGTCCTTCTTCGTTCCCGGCTCATAATTCCAATGACCGATGATGTGGATGCGCGGACGTTCAACCTCGACCCAGCCATCCCACATTACCTGGTGCGCGAAGTAGCCATCTTTCGGCAAGCGCATTGCATCAACCTCACCGCTGCGTCGAAAAGTTTCCGCGCCACGAAAGTGAGTGTTTGAATCCGAAAAGATTATGTTCACTCCGCCGGAGCTGACTCGTTGGCCTGTGCCGGGCCGTTCGCGCCAGTAGTCATACCACCGGACTATGTCTTCGATCGCGTGCGAGTCCTGATTGCGATTGTAGGCACTCGCGTCCTGCCCCTGATAAAGCGGGCCAGCCCCATTCTTGTGATAAGGAGGCGAGAATTCGTCCCAATATTTTCTCAAGCCTTCATCGCGCGAATACTCCATCGCCCACAGCGGTTTCTGCGCACTCTTGTTGATGTAGAGCATCTCGCCACCATATTCAGCAATCTTGCTGTCCAGCATCTCGCGCGCGCCAATCGCCCGGCCACCATGCGGATCAAAGGCGTCACGCAAGATTTTCATCTGTTGCATGTGGTCCTCGCTGATGCCCTTGTTGCCACACTCGTAGAAGACTATGCTCGGGTTGTTCCGGTTGTAGATGATCGCATCGCGCATCAGCTCAACGCGCTGCTCCCATCGCCGCCCGGTTACATCTGCTTCTGAGTCTCCGGCCGGTATCGCCTCCATCAGTCCCACTCGGTCGCAGGATTCGACGTCCTGTTTCCACGGCGTTACGTGCATCCAACGCACCAGGTTGCCGTTGCCCTCGACGATCATGCGGTTGCTGAAATCACTCATCCACGGCGGCGCCGAGGAACCTATCGACGGCCATTCATTTGTCGTGCGCTGCGCGTAGCCCTTGACCTGGACGGCCCGGTCGTTGAGCTTGATGATGCCGTTCCGAAACTCGGTTTTGCGAAAACCGGTGCGCGTTCTTACCACATCGACAACCTGGCCATCGACCTTAAGAATTGTGTAAACGTCGTAAAGGTAGCCATAGCCCCAACTCCAGAAATTGAGGCGGTCAACCCGCGCGCGCGCAACCAGATTCTTCGTTTCGCCGGCGGCGATGGTTTGGGACCAACCCGCGATCGTCTTGAGTGTCTTTCCGTCAGGATCGGCGATCGCCACCTCGAAGTCGCAAGTTTCAGCGGTGGCATGCTCGTTCTTCACCTGCGTTTCCGCAGTGATCGTTGCCCGCCGGCCGGCGATGTCAAAGTCGTCTGCGTGAACGTAGACACCGGTGGTGCCAAGGCTCGAATAGAGCGGCAACGTCTGATACAAGCGATCGGTGACGTGCAGGTAGACATTCTTGTTGATGCCGCCATAGTTAGCGTAAAAATTTCGATCGTTCCATTGAAACGGAGAATTCGTCGCCTGTTCGTGATAGGTCCATGAATTATCGATGCGGGCCGCGAGTACGTTCTCCTGCGGCGCAGGGTTTAGCTGATTCGTGATATCGAATCCGAACGCCATGACACCATTTTCGTGGCGGCCAATGAACTTTCCATTTAGATAGAACTCGCCCCCCTGCCGAATACCTTCAAACTCAAGGAACACTTTCCGGCCGCCGCTGTCAGCAGGCAGCTTGAAGTGCTTTCGATACCAGGCAACGCCGATGGGTAGATCGTGGATGCTTACCCGAAAGGCGGCGTCTTCGTTCCACGCGTGGGGCGTCGTCACCGCTTTCCAGCCTGAGTCGTCAAACTGAGGAGCCGCTGCGCCCTTTTGATCACCGACAAAAAGTTTCCAATCCGAATTGAAGTTGTATTTTGTTCGCCCGCTGCGCGGCGGCTGGTACAATTCGCGTTTGCGCCCTTGAGCAACGAGACGCATTTCGATGAGCGAAGTGCTCACGCATATCAGAAAACCGAGAATCAATAATCGCTTCATAGGTACGCACGCCTCTGGCGTGCTTCCGATGAGTACGCCTCTGGCGTGCTTCCGATGAGCACGCCGGAGGCGTGCGTACCGAACCCTAATTCGGGCTCGGAGGCAGCGCGAAACTCTCAATCGGATCGGGCCGCCCGGGATCGAACGCCGCGACGTCGGAAACCAGGTAACTCGCCAGTCCAGTTTTTGCA
>DATISD010000277.1:0-2477 GCA_035469005.1 Pyrinomonadaceae bacterium
ACTCGCCGCATGACCCAGACGCGGCTGAGATCGTCTTTCGGAATCAGCAACTCTTCCTTGCGAGTTCCTGATCTTTGCAGGTCGATGGCCGGGAACAAACGCTTATCGCTCAGGCGGCGGTCGAGATGAATTTCGCAGTTGCCGGTGCCTTTGAACTCTTCAAAGATCACGTCGTCCATGCGAGAGCCGGTGTCGATCAGCGCGGTGGCAATGATCGTCAGCGAGCCGCCCTCCTCGATGTTGCGCGCGGCGCCAAAGAAGCGCTTCGGCCGCTGCAACGCGTTGGAATCGATACCGCCGGAAAGAATCTTGCCGCTGGGCGGAACGACAGCGTTGTGCGCGCGCGCCAATCGCGTGATTGAATCGAGCAGGATGACGACGTCGCGCTTGTGCTCGACCAGGCGTTTCGCTTTTTCTATCACCATGTCGGCGACCTGCACGTGACGGGTTGGCGGCTCGTCAAAAGTCGAGGAAATGACCTCGCCCTGGACTGACCGCTGCATGTCGGTGACTTCTTCCGGGCGCTCGTCAATCAGCAGGACAATCAGCGTGACTTCGGGATGATTCTGGGCGATCGAGTTGGCGATTGTTTGCAGTAACATGGTCTTGCCCGTGCGGGGCGGCGAGACGACGAGCGCGCGCTGGCCCTTACCAATCGGCGTTACCAAATCAATAACGCGAGCTGAAAGGTTGTCCGGACTAACTTCCATCTTCAGCATTTCGTCCGGATAGAGCGGAGTCAGGTTGTCAAAGAAGACTTTTTCGCGGGCCTGTTCGGGCGACTCAAAATTGATTGCCTCAACCTTAATCAGGGCGAAATAGCGTTCGCCTTCCTTGGGCGGGCGAATCTGGCCGCTGATTGTGTCACCGGTGCGCAGGTCGAACTTGCGAATCTGCGAAGGCGACACATAGATGTCATCAGGGCCCGGCAGATAGTTGTATTCCGGCGCACGGAGAAAGCCAAAACCGTCAGGAAGGGTTTCCAGCACGCCTTCAGAAAAAATCAATCCGCTTTTCTCGGTCTGTGCCGCCAGGACTTTGAAGATCAGTTCCTGCTTACGCATTCCGGTCGCGCCCGGCACGTCCATGGTCTTGGCGACCGAAGTGAGCGCCGAGATAGACATCTCTTTCAACTCAGACAGATTGAAGACTTCTTCTTTGCCATCCCGACTCGGGGCGACTTCCGGAGGAGCTTCGGCCGTAGCTACGCCGCCGCCGTTGTCACCATTGCCGCCATTGTTTGTGCGTCTTTTGTTTGCCATATCGCTTCTCTCATGCGCGGCTCTGCGCCGTGCGTTTATTGATGTTCTTTGTGTCAATTGATTTCAACTACGCCTGTCAAAAGGAAGTTTCCGCGCGGTGTGTTGGGAAGCTCGTGTGGGGGCTTCCCACCGCATGACTAATTTCTGGCCAGCCTCTCCGTCAGAGGTCGGAATCCACAAAATAACGGGTCGTTCGAGTTGGATGCCGGTTGACGGGGATTGCGTGGTTCAGGTGATTCGGGTTACAGCCAAGGCCGGTTGACTAACTGGTTTCCTTGCTTCGGCTTTTCTGCTTCGGAAATTTTATTCTAAACGAAAGCTGAAAAATCGCAAGCTCAAATAAGCGAAAACGCTTCTTTAGTTCTAACTCTTCAATGACTTTTCAATTGCGCCCCAAAGTTCATCGCGTCCGCGTTTCTTAGTTGCTGAGTAAATCAATACCTGATCAGTTCGGAAGACGCGCGATATGCGTTCGATGTTCTGGCGCAGTTCGTTGTTCGAAAGCTTGTCGGATTTCGTAGCGACGATCAAGTGTGGCTTATGATGATGCACTAACCACTCGTGAAGTTGCAAATCCTGTTTCGAGGGCTCGTGACGCGAATCGACGATGTGAATTGATAACACAAGCTGCCCACGTTTCGCAAGGTAGTCCTCGGCCGCCTTGCTCCAATCAGCCTTTATCGTCTTCGGCGCACGAGCATAGCCATAACCGGGCAAATCGACAAAACGAAATCGGCCATTGATCAGGAAGAAATTCACCGACTGCGTCCGCCCGGGTGTCGAAGAGGCCCGCGCGAGACCGCGAACGCTCAGTAAAGAATTGATTAAACTTGATTTGCCAACATTGGAACGGCCCAGAAAGGCGACCTCCGGGGTGTTATCGCGGGGCCAATCTGCTTCTTTCAGGGCGCTCTTAAGGAATTCAGCGCTCGTGACTTTCATCTTTGCCGATTTCTAGTCTTCCGTGGTTTAGTGGCGTCAAATGCCAGCAGCAAAACACGCGGCTGATCGCCTTGATGGCTGCCATTTTATGGGTTGCGGGAAAAGACTGCCTGATTGGATTAGTTGATTGATAAGACCAAAGGCTACGGCCAGGATCGCGATCTCCAGCCGTAGCCCCCGGGTTATGGTACCGATTTTCGTGGTTAGGCCTGCGCAGCCTTAGCTTTGGCCTCGCGTTCAGCGAGCATCGCTTGAATGGCTTTAAAGCGCTCG
>DATISD010000278.1:0-5441 GCA_035469005.1 Pyrinomonadaceae bacterium
GTTCAATTCTGCCGGGGCCGCCTCGACATAAATGTCAGTAGTATCCTGACTTGGTTCTCTCTGTGCGTCCGCTGTGCCTCGGTGGTGAAAATATTTGAGGAAGAATCCCACCACAGAAGACACAGAAAATTCACAGAGCCACAGAGACTACTGAAATATTGGATACCACACGTAACGTCCGCGGCGTTGCCTCTGGGCGATCGACCAAGTAATATTCGTTGAATTAATCAATCTAAACAGACCTTAAGGCGAAATGATCAAAACCGTCGAATGGACCAATGAAGGCGTGCGCATGCTCGATCAGCGCCTGCTGCCCACCGAAGAAAAATACCTGATCCTGCGTTCTTATGAAGAGGTCGCCGACGCCATCAGGCAGATGGTGGTGCGGGGCGCACCTGCCATAGGCGTTTCAGCCGCCATGGGCCTGGCGCTCGGCGCGAGCCAATCCGTTGGGACCTCAGTTGCCGACCTGGAGTTTGATTTCAAATTCATGTGCAGGGTAATGGAAGCGACCCGGCCCACCGCCGTGAATCTGTTTTGGGCCATCGAGCGTATGCGCGGAGTTATCGCCAAAGCCAAATCCGAAAAGGTGCACGACGTAGAAGAGATCAAAAAGCGACTCACAGCCGAAGCGTTAGCCATCTTTCAGGAGGACATTGAATCGAATCGCGCGCTCGGGAAGTTCGGCGGTGAACTGATTCCTGATGGCGCGACAGTCTTGACGCATTGCAACGCCGGCGCGCTGGCAACTGCCGGCGATTATGGCACCGCGCTGGGTGTCATTCGCGGCGCAATCGACGCCGGCAAGAAGGTAGCCGTGATCGCTGACGAGACGCGACCATTCCTGCAAGGCGCTCGGCTGACAGCCTGGGAATTAGCAAAAGACAATATTCCGGTCACAGTCATCACCGACAGCATGGCCGGCCATGTGATGAAGCAAGGAAAAGTTGATTGCGTTGTCGTCGGCGCGGACCGCATCGCAGCCAACGGCGACACCGCCAACAAAATCGGAACTTACATGGTGGCCGTGCTCGCGAAGCAGCACAACATACCTTTCTATGTTGCTGCTCCGATATCTACTGTCGATCTTTCCACCACCACGGGTGAAGACATCCCTATTGAGCAGCGCGATGCGAAAGAGGTCACGCACATGCGCGACGTACAACTGACCCCTGATGAAACGTCGGTGCACAATTTTGCTTTTGACGTGACCCCTCACGAGTTGATCGAAGCGATCATCACCGATCGCGGCGTCGCCCGAGCCCCTTATACGGAAAGCCTCCGAAGTTTAGTCACGGCGCGTTCTGCACACGCGCCCTAACCCGCGGGAGGCAACCATAGAACGCCACATTAACTTGCAGAATCTGTCACTGCCGCGCGAGTTGGCCGCCGCTGTCGCAGCGGCACTCGATGACTGGGACGCAAACGGCAAAGTTCAAAGGCTTTGGCAGCAAGACCCTTCGCTCTGGACCGGCAAAGATGAAAACAAATGGCTCGGCTGGCTGAACATCGCCAGCGAACAGCAGAAGACCATTCGCCGGTTCACAAATTTTGCCGCCGAAGTTAAGGATGCGGGTTTCGCACACGTTTTGTTGCTGGGGATGGGCGGCTCGAGCCTTTGCCCCGAAGTAATCAGCAAATCCTTCGGAAAGATTGAAGGGTTCCCGGCACTTCATGTCCTGGATTCAACCGATCCAGCGCAAGTCAGTTCTTTCGAAAACAAAATCGATTTACGACATACGCTGTTCATCGTTTCAAGCAAGTCGGGCACGACGCTCGAGCCGAATATCTTCAAGCAATATTTTTTCGAACGGACAAGGCATGTCGTAGGCGAAGATCAAGCCGGCAGCCGATTTATCGCTATTACGGATCCGGGGTCGAAGTTGCGACAAGAGGCTGAGCGCGATCGCTTCCGAAAAATATTTCTGGGAGTGCCGAGTATTGGCGGACGCTACTCAGCGCTTTCTGACTTCGGACTCGTACCAGCAGCTGCGATGGGCGTCGATGTGGCGAAGTTCCTGGATCGCGCCAACGCGATGGTTGCCGCGTGCGGCGCTGATGTGTCATCCAGGAACAATCCCGGGGTGATTCTCGGCACGGTTCTCGGCACAGCCCACAACCAGGGTCGAGACAAGCTAACCATCATCGCATCGCCGGGAATTTATGATCTGGGCGCGTGGCTCGAACAACTAATCGCCGAATCGACGGGCAAAAACGGCAAGGGAGTGATTCCCATCGATCGTGAAACACCTGGGCGCCTCGAAGTGTACGGCAACGACCGTGTGTTCGTTTACTTGCGTTCGGATTCCGCGCCCGAGGCATCGCAAGACGCGACCATCGCAGAACTTGAAACCGCGGGCCAGCCGGTCATCTCGATTTCGGTCGCCGACGTTTACGATCTGGGCCAGGAGTTCTTTCGTTGGGAAATTGCTACTGCGACGGCTGGTTCAATCATCGGCATTAATCCTTTCGATCAACCAGACGTTGAAGCGAGCAAAGTCGCCACGCGAAAACTTACTGAAGAGTATGAGCAGACAGGCTCGCTGCCGGCTGAGGCCCCTCTCCTTGAAGCCGAAGGCCTTAAGCTCTTCGCCGATCAAAAAAACGCTGCGGCACTGCAAGCTGCAGCCACCGAACAATCATTGACGGGCTATCTAAGAGCTCATCTTGATCGATTAAAGCAGCGCGACTACTTCGCTCTGCTCGCTTACGTCGAAATGAATGACGAACACGAGCAGTTGTTGCAACTAACGCGCGGACCTGTCAGAGACCGGAAGCGCGTGGCCACGTGTTTGGGATTCGGACCGCGGTTTTTGCATTCAACCGGGCAAGCGTATAAAGGTGGACCGAACAGTGGAGTCGTCTTGCAGGTAACCTGCGATGACGTGAAAGATTTGCCTGTGCCGGATCAGAAATATAGTTTTGGTGTCGTCAAAGCCGCCCAGGCGCGCGGCGATTTTGAAGTCCTCAACGAACGTGGGCGCCGCGCGCTGCGCGTGCATTTAGGTGCGGACGTATCGGAAGGTTTAGCGAAATTGAAAGCCGCGATCAGCAACGCGCTTGCTTGAGCTATTCTCAGCGGCTCCGCCGTCCGATGTGCGGTAATGCTTTGCCTAAAAGAAGTCGGTCAGATAATGAGTCAGAGGTTACGGAACCGCGAGCGAGTAGCGAGCGGGATCAGGGCGCACGTGGGGCTATTCTGCCGCCGTAAGCTGAATTCCATGTTTGAAAAGTAGCGTCGTGATCCCGCTCGCTACCGCTCGCGGTTCTGTACCGTGCTATCCTTCGCGCCGACGTTGGCAGTTACCTTTGAGCCTACTCATCGGAAAGGCCAGGCCTTTCCGCACATCCGGTGGCAAAGCCACCAACGGAAGGTCCTTAGTATGCAACTGGGAATGATTGGACTCGGCCGGATGGGCGCGAACATGGTTCGCCGCCTCATGCGTGGCGGGCATGAATGCGTCGTCTGGGACGTCAGCGTTGAAAACGTTAAGCGACTCGCCGATGAAGGCGCGATTGGCGCAGCTTCGCTCGATGACCTGATAACGAAGCTCAAGGAGCCACGCGCGGTTTGGATCATGGTGCCCGCGGGAGATGCTACGGAAAAGACGGTAAACGATCTCGCCCAACGTCTGGGTGCTGGGGACATCATCATCGACGGCGGCAATTCCTACTTCAAAGATGACGCGCGCCGGGCGCACGCGCTGAAAGACCGAGGCCTCAATTACGTCGACGTGGGAACCAGCGGCGGTGTGTGGGGACTCGAACGTGGCTATTGCATGATGATCGGTGGGCCGGAGGAAGTCGCGCGCCATCTCGATCCTATCTTCAAGACGCTGGCGCCAGGTCGCGGTAGCATCACGCGCACGCCGGGCCGCGAAAAAATCCCGGGAACAGTTGAAGAAGGCTACTTGTATTGCGGTCCGTCAGGCGCCGGGCATTTCGTGAAAATGGTGCACAACGGCATCGAATACGGACTGATGCAGGCTTACGCTGAAGGCTTCGACATCTTTCGCAATGCCAACTCGACTCAACTGCCTCAGGATATTCGCTACGATCTCAACGTCGCCGACATTGCTGAAGTCTGGCGTCGCGGCAGTGTGGTTTCTTCCTGGCTGCTTGATCTCACAGCGATGGCGCTGGTCGAAGATCCCGAGCTGGCCAACTACAGTGGCTTTGTACAGGATTCAGGCGAAGGACGCTGGACCATCCAGGCCGCAATCGAAGAAGCTGTGCCGGCTGAAGTTTTGAGCGCCGCGCTTTACACGCGATTTCGTTCGCGGCAGGAGCACACCTTCGCCGAAAAAATTCTCTCAGCGATGCGACAAAAATTTGGCGGACACCTGGAGCCGAAAGCGAAGGACAAATGAGTTTAGTTAGATACGTACTGATTCATTTTCAATCCAAATTGTAGCAGTGCGGTTCCTGACAGTAAGGCCCGTCAGGGCCGGAATATTTGTAGCACGCGAGTGGCAAGGATACTTAAGGCGCTTTAGCGCCGACATCATCGCAACGGCGCCAAGTCGAAACAAAAATGGGCAGGTACGGCATTAAATTGTTATCACCATAGGGGAAGAAACAATATCGGCCCTACGGGCCTCGGGACCTAAACTTACGTTCTTCTACAAATATTTCGGGCCTAACGGCCCTTCCTGACCTGGGTCGACGCATCGCCTGCGGTAGTACTGGATTCATTTTCAATCCAGACTGAACCAGACCGTTAATAGTTAAGTGCTATTGAATTTTCATTTCTCTGTGTGATATTGCCAACGTACAAATTCACACAGAGGCACGAAGACCACGGAGACACCGAGACCCACTTAGCTCGATTGATCGCTCATTTTACCAATGCAAACTAACCCAGCCTGCATCCTGATCATCTTTGGCGCGGCCGGGGATCTCACCAAGCGAAAACTCATTCCCGCTCTTTACAACCTGAAAAGAGCCGGATTGCTTTCAGACAATTTCGCCGTTATTGGCGTAGCGCGTGCGGAAATGGATGATGAAGAATTCCGGGAACGTCTGCGCAATGACATGAACGAGTTCGCCACCGAAGAAATCGAAGCCGAAATTTGGAGTTGGCTGGCGGAACGGCTTCATTATCTGTCCGGTGATTTCACCGACGAGAATACCTACTCGGCGTTAAAGACCTGGCTGGATAAACTCGACTCCGAGCGAAATGAGCAGGGGAATTGCATCTTTTATCTGGCGACTGCTCCCCAGTATTTTGCGCCGGTAGTTAAAAAGTTGGGCAATGCGAATCTTACTGAGGAAGAAGGCGGGCGTTTCCGTCGGGTTGTGATCGAAAAGCCCTTCGGTTCTGACGTTGAATCGGCGAGACAACTCAATCAAGAGCTGATGCAGGTTCTTCGTGAAGAGCAGATCTACCGAATCGATCACTACCTGGGCAAAGAAACCGTTCAGAACATCCTGGTATTTCG
>DATISD010000279.1:0-1740 GCA_035469005.1 Pyrinomonadaceae bacterium
AAGTATCGACCGCAAATTGGAGATCTTCGCGCCATTGGGTGGGTGTCAGTTTCGGCCTGCCGGAAGCCGCGGTTGTCCCTTCCTGAGCTTGTGTGCCGACCGGCCAACATAAACAGACGACCGTCAGGATCAGACAAGTGACTCTCACGGCAATTTTTTTCAGGATTGACGCCATGTGATTCTGAAGTAGATCTTCAGACCAACCATCCAAATCTTCTCATCCTAAACAACTACTGAGCCGCCGAAGACCGATCGCGACGCCATCTTTGCACTTTCCAACTTCCAATTATTCTACTTTTAAATACCCGAGGTGTCTCGCAGTAATGGTAAGGGTCTCGCATGCTATGCCTCAGCGAGCACAAGTCTGAATCCGATGCGCCCGTCATGAGCATCCGGCATTAATCGCGCGGGAAATCGAACGCCAATAAAATTGTGGCTCAAAACGACTGAAAGTTGCTCACTACGTTGCTGCAGACGCGAATAAGGTCCACGCCCTCGGAATCGTTAGCGGTTGTGCGCGACCCGATGATATGCTTCATCATCCCCAAAAGCGGCACTGACCCAAAAATCTGAACCTGAATGCTGAGCCGTTTCACAAAACCGCGGCGAGTCGTCATTACCGGCATGGGCTGTGTCACGCCCATCGGTATCGGGCGTGAGGCATTCTGGACCGGACTTCAAAACGGAGACAGCGGTGTTCGCCGTATCGAGTCGTTCGATGTTTCAGCCTCGCCGGTAAAGATTGCCGCCCAAGTTCAGGACTTCGATTGGAAGGCGCAGCTCGGGCCAAAGGATAGAAAGCACGTGCCGCGCACTGTGCCGCTCGCTCTCGCCGCCGCGCGTGAAGCCTTCCAGGATGCCGGCATTTCACCGACCAATCTTTCTTTGGAAGAGCGCCAGCAGATCGGTGTTCAAATCGGAACGGGCGGCGGCGGTCTCCCATTCGTCGAAGACCATTACGCCATCTGGTACAACGGCGGCTCGCATTCCAAAGCCAGCGTCTACATCATTCCGGCAGCTACGCACGGCACCTTGTCGAGCGAGCTTTCGATGGCTTTTGGATTGCGCGGCCTGTCGCATGTGATTTCGACCGGGTGCACGAGCTCGACCGATGCGATTGCTTACGCCGCGCAACACATCGCGCTGGGCCGTCAGGAAGTGATGCTCACTGGAGGTGTCGACGCGCCATTAGCGCCGGGAATTCTCGCAGCATTCAATCTGCTGACCGTGTTGACCACAGAATGGAACGACGATCCGCAGCACGCCTCGCGTCCGTTCACGCGCAATCGATCCGGAATGGTTTTAGGTGAAGGCGCATGGATCTATGTGCTCGAGGAATTTGAACGAGCAAAGCAACGCGGTGCAAACATCTATGCCGAGATTACCGGTTACGGATCGACCTGCGATGCATATCATCGGGTGCGTTTGCAGGAAGGCGGCGACGAGCCGGCGCGAGCCATGACTTTAGCAATGAACGATGCCGGCATTACTGCGAGTCAGGTCGACTATGTGAATCTGCACGGCACCTCAACGATCTTGAATGATCGTATTGAGACAAATGCTTTGAAGCTGGCGCTCAATTCCAATTCGCGTCGCGTGCCGATGTCCGCAACCAAATCACAAGTAGGTCATCCCCAGGGCGCGAGCGGCGCAGCCGGCCTCGCTGCTGCACTCTGCGCCATACAAACGCGGGTGATTCCTCCAACCATAAATCTCGACGAACCCGATCCGGATTGTGAT
>DATISD010000280.1:0-12561 GCA_035469005.1 Pyrinomonadaceae bacterium
AAACAAAGAATATTGGCGCAGGGACTCGATCTGAAGGATCAGGTCATTTCGATCAATCGTGTAACCAAGGTCGTGAAGGGCGGAAAAAATCTTTCGTTCGCGGCGCTGGTTGTGGTTGGTGACGAGTCGGGTCACGTTGGCTTCGGGACGGGTAAAGCTCGTGAAGTTCCTTTGGCAATAAAAAAGGGAGTCGAGGCGGCGAAGAAGAATTTGATTCGCGTGCCGCTGATCGAGAACACGCTGCCGCATCAGTTGATTGGCCGCTTTGGAGCCGGCCGCGTGCTGATGAAGCCGGCTTCGGAAGGAACTGGAGTTATCGCCGGTGGCGCCGTTCGCGCGGTCATGCAAGCAGCCGGCGTTCGCGATGTACGCACGAAAGTTCTGGGTTCGACGAATCCGCACAACGTCGTGCGGGCGACCTTCGACGGTCTCTTGAAGATGAAGGATCCATTCGAAGTGGCACGTCTTCGTGGTAAGCAGGTGGAAGAATTATAAAGGGTTTCGAGTTTGAAGTTTCGGGTTTCGAGTTATGCCAAGGCAAAAGAAAACAGAAGCCGGCGCGGCGAAGATTAAGATTCAATACTATCGCAGCACGATCGCGTTTCCGTCCAAACAGAAAGAAATCGTGCGCAGCCTCGGTCTGCGCAAATTGAATCAGGTGGTGGAGCGGCCCGATACTGCATCAATGCGCGGCGCAGTGGCCAAGGTCCCGCACCTTTTGAGAATTGTTGAATAAGGAAATGACACTCAGTCTTAACAATTTACGTCCGGCCAGGGGGTCGACGCACAAGAAGAAACGCGTTGGTCGTGGGCCAGGCAGCGGGCTCGGCAAGACCGCCGGCCGTGGCGAGAAGGGACAAAAGTCCCGTTCAGGCTACTCTTCGAAGACCGGTTTCGAAGGCGGCCAGATGCCGTTGCACCGCCGTTTGCCTAAGCGCGGCTTCACGAATATTTTCAAGAAGCGGTGGCTCGAGGTTAGCCTGGAAGCGCTGGAGCAACATTTTTCCGCAAATGATGAAATCACTCCCGAGGTGCTTCATAAACGTGGCATCATTAAGAAGGCGAAGCACGATATCGTGGTGCTCGGCAATGGTGAAGTGTCCAAGGCTTTGAAGGTTTCGGCGCATCGTTTTACCAAAAGCGCGCGCGAGAAGATTGAAAGCGCCGGCGGGGCGGTTACTATCATTGAGTAGTCAGCTTTAGCGCGGGGTTCGCGTTTCTTTGTGCCTTGATCCTGTGCTTTGACGTGACGCTGGCGTTGCTGCTCTTTTCAAAGAACAAAGTTCGAAGTACTAATTCAAATGGAAAAATTCCTAGCAGCCGTACGCAACATGTTCCAGGTGCCGGATCTTCGCCGGCGCATTCTTTTTACGCTGGGCATACTGGCAATCTACCGGCTCGGCGCACACGTCTCTGCTCCTGGAATCAATAAAGCCCGTCTGGATCAGGTGTGGCACGACGTCAGCGGAACATTGCTCGGCGTGCTCGATCTGTTTTCGGGCGGAAACTTCCGCCTGATCTCAGTCTTCGCTCTCGGAGTCACCCCGTACATTACCTCTTCGATTATTCTCCAGTTGATGACGGTCGTTTCGCCACAGTTGAAAAAGCTGCAAGAGGAAGGCGAGATGGGGCGCCAGAAGATTAATCAATGGACTCGCTATTTGACGGTTGGTCTGGCAGGTTTGCAGACTTCGTTCGTGGCGCACTGGCTGCAAATCAACGGGGTGGGCGCACCGACATGGGGCTTTCTGTTGTCGACGGTACTGACGCTAACGACCGGAACCATCTTTGTGATGTGGCTGGGTGAGCAGATTACTGAGCGCGGCGTTGGCAATGGAATTTCGCTTTTGATCTTCGCCGGCATTGTGATTGGTCTCCCCCGCGGAGTGCAGCAGGTGATGCAGCGCGTCAGCGGCGGGGACACCATGGAGATTCTGGGCGTCATTGCTCTCGTCATCGCACTGGTCGCGATTATTGCGTTCATCGTGTTTGTGGAAGCGGCGCGTCGCAAGATTCCTGTCAGCTACGCGAAGCGGCACGTGGGCCGCCAATTGGTGGGCGGACAGCAGACGACGATGCCGCTGAAGCTGAACATGGGCGGTGTAATTCCCGTAATCTTCGCGTCGTCTGTCTTGTCGATGCCGCAGAGTTTGTTCTCGGCCTTGCCGCCCAAGAACCCTGCGAACTGGTACGGAAAGATTTTTGGTTTCTTCCAGGTTTTCCATGCCGGCGATCCGTATTACGAGCTGATCTTTCTTTCGCTGATTATTTTCTTCACGTTCTTTTATGTCTCAATCGTCTTCAACGTTGAAGAAGTGGCCGACAATCTGCGCAAACATGGCGGGTTCATGCCCGGCATACGGCCAGGGAGGGCGACTGCGGAATACTTGAATTCGATTCTCACCCGGCTGACGACGGTGGGTGCGATTTATCTGGCGCTCGTGGCTTTCTTTCCACAGTTCATGTTGAGCGGGTACAAGGTGGGTCGTCTGCCGCTGATTGGCACGTGGCTGGAAGCTTTTGTCGGCACGACCCCGGGACTTGGTTGGATTCCGACCGGCATGGGCTACCAGTTTTATTTCGGCGGTACGTCTCTGCTGATTCTGGTCGGAGTGGCGATGGACACTGTTGCCCAAATTGAAGCGCAACTCGTAATGCGAAATTACGAAGGTTTCCTCGGCAGTGGCAGCAGGTTGCGAGGGCGCAGGGCTTGAGTTCGACGATCATCGTGTTAATGGGTGCGCCTGGTGCCGGCAAAGGCACGCAGGCGCGTTTGATTCAAGAGGGTTTGGGCCTGCCGCAGATATCGACGGGTGACATGTTGCGCGCGCTCGCGGCTGAAGACATTCATACGACCCAGGCGTCGGGAAAATTAATCTCCGACGCCGTAGTGATTGAAATGGTGCGACAGCGCACGTCCGCCGACGATTGCCGCAACGGCTATGTGCTCGATGGCTTTCCGCGGACGATTGTGCAGGCTGAAATGCTCGACCAGCTGGCGGCGGAAAGCAAACCGCTAATCGCAATCCTAATCGACGTGCCCACCCGCGTTTTGGAAAAGCGGTTGACGGGCCGGCGAAACTGTCCGGTAGGTAACGAGATTTACAACATTTATTTTAAGCCCCCACGCACCGACAACGTTTGTGACCTGCATCAAGTACCGCTGCAACAACGCTCCGATGATAATTTGGATAAGGTTCAGGTGCGACTGGAGACTTACGAAAAACAGACAGCGCCGGTGCTCGCCTATTACAAACAATCAGGGCGTCTGGAGGTCGTCGACGGAGACCAGGAAACCGAGAGGATTTACGCGGACCTGAAAGAGATTGTGACCAAATAATGAAGGTTGATCGGTTTGCGCCGGCGATTGTGCAACAAATGATTATCGGAAAATCGCAAAAGGAAATCGATAAGATGCGCGCCGCGGGCCAACTCGTCGGCCGTGTCTTGCAGGAGTTGCGGGCCATGGTTGTGCCGGGCATGACAACCCTGGAAGTTGATAATGCGGCTGAAAAGATCATCCGCGACGCGGGCGCTTATCCGACCTTTAAGGGCTATAACGGTTTTCCGTTCTCGATTTGTGCTTCGGTCAACGAGCAGGTGGTGCACGGCTTTCCTTCTAATTATGCGCTGAAGGAAGGAGACATTTTCTCGATCGACGTGGGCGTTACGCTGGACGGGTTCGTGGGCGATACGGCGGCGACAATCCCGGTGGGAACCGTCAGCGAAGATTTGAAAAAGTTAATTCGGGTCACTGAGGAGTGTCTGCAATTGGCGATTGAGCAGTGCCGGCCGGGCCGACACCTGGGTGATATTGGCTATGCGGTGCAGTCGCATGCTGAAGCGCACGGGTATTCAGTGGTTCGTGACTATGTTGGGCATGGCATTGGGCGGCGTATGCATGAGGATCCGCAAATTCCGAACTACGGTAAGCCGGGCAAGGGCGTCAAGATTAAGAAGGGCTACGTCTTCGCCATCGAACCCATGGTCAACATCGGGTCGCTTCACACCAAGACATTAAAAGACGGGTGGACGGTGGTGACCGTTGACGGTCAGCCGAGCGCCCACTCTGAACACACGGTGGCAATTACCGAGGAAGGCCCGGAGGTTTTAACCCTGGTTCGGTCAAACCCGGCAGTGAAGGAGAAACTGGCCGGAGTCGCTTAGGGTTTTAGCGCGGCTTGGCAATTGCTGGAATCGCGTGTTAGTATGCGAAGTTTGCCAGCAAAGGCGATTTTGCGTCCTACGGTTGTATGGCGAAGGAAGAGGCGATAGAAGTCATGGCCAAAGTCCTCGAAACGCTGCCGAACGCAATGTTTCGAGTGGAGCTTGAAGAGAGCCGGCACCAGGTGTTGGCGCATATCTCTGGCAAAATGCGAAAGCATTTCATCCGGATTCTTCCAGGTGATCGAGTTTTGGTTGAGTTGTCGCCATACGATTTGAATCGCGGGCGCATAACTTATCGATACAAATAGAGCAGGTTGTCATGAAAGTCCGCGCATCAGTTAGAAAAATCTGTGATAAGTGCAAGGTGATTCATCGCAAGGGTGTGGTGCGGGTGATTTGCCCGAATCCTAAACATAAACAGAGGCAGAAGTAGGAGTATCGGAGAAGTATTCTGAATTTGAATTTTTAATGCCAAATTCAAGATTCCAAATCCGAAATTAAAAATTATGGCTCGTGTCGCAGGTGTAGATCTTCCGCCCAATAAGCGCGCAGAGATCGGTCTTACTTACATCTACGGAATTGGCAGATCGCGTTCGGCGTCGATTCTCAAAGAAGCAAACGTCAATGTCGATATCCGGATAAGAGATCTGAGCGAAGACGATCTCAGCCGGATCCGTGCCGTCCTCGAAGCGCAGGGAGAGATCGAAGGCGATTTGCGGAAGCGTATCCAGATGGACATCAAGCGATTGATGGACATCGGCGCGTATCGCGGGTTGCGCCATCGCCGCGGATTGCCGGTGCGCGGACAACGGACGCACACCAACGCGCGCACCCGGAAAGGTCCGCGCCGCGCCACGATTGCGAAGAAGAAAGCGCCGGGCAAGAAGTAGTTTTGGATAGCAGAATAGATTTATGGCAAAAGCAACCACAGCTGGCAAGAAGAAGGTCTTTCGCAAGAAAGAAAAAAAGAATATTCCCAGCGGCATCGTCTATATCGCAGCGTCGTTCAATAACACGCTGATTTCGATTACTGACCTGGAAGGGAATCTGGTTGCGCAGTCGTCGTCCGGCGCGCGCGGCTTTCGCGGTTCGCGAAAGGGAACCCCCTTTGCGGCGCAGCAGGCAGCGTATGAAGCGGCGCGCAAGGCGATGGAAGCCGGTATGCAGCAGTGCGAAGTGCGGGTGAAGGGTCCCGGTGGCGGCCGTGAATCGGCGATTCGCGCGATCAACAACGCAGGTATCCGAGTGGTTGCGATTCGCGACACCACGCCGATTCCGCACAATGGATGCCGGCCGCCGAAGCGGCGCAGAGTTTAGGCATTGCCGATTGCCAATTTCTGATTTGGTCGGATGTTGGCTTCAATTGGCAATCGACAATTGGAAATTGGCAATGACGTTGACCTAAAGGATGAAGGGCTCCGAGAGTTTGAATTTCAGATCTGAGATCTCAAATTTGAAATTCCAACGAACGCGGCCTGTAAACTTTTCCGTCTGTAGTTAGACTGGAGGCAGAAACGATTGGCTAGGTATAGAGATGCGGTGTGCCGTCTGTGCCGCCGCGAAGGCGCAAAACTTTTCCTCAAGGGAGATCGCTGTTACAAGCCTTCCTGTCCGATTGAAAAGCGCGGCACGCAGCCGCCCGGACAGCATGGCAATTCCATGCGGCGCGGCAAAGCGCTCGCCGGATATGGCCAGCAGCTTCGCGAGAAGCAGAAGGTCAAGCGCATCTACTTTATCCTCGAAGGACAATTTCGAAATTACTTTGAACGCGCAGCGCGCCAGAAAGGAATTACGGGCGAGAACCTTTTATTCCTGCTTGAGCGCCGGTTGGACAACAGTGTCTATCGCGCGGGATTTTCCACGTCGCGGCGCCAGGCGCGGCAGCTCGTGAATCACGGGCACGTGCTGGTCAATGATCGTAAAGTGGATATTCCTTCGTATCAGGTCAAGCCAGGCGATGTAATCTCGATCAAAGAGCCGAGTCGCAAGAACGTTCACGTTGAAGGCGCATGGCAGACGGCGGCGGGACGCGGCCGCCCGTCGTGGATTTCGGCTGCCGGCGGCGACATGATGGCGACCATTTCCGGATTGCCGACTCGCGATGATGTTGACCGCTCGATTAACGAGCAATTGATTGTGGAGCTTTATAGCAAGTAAATGCGGCGCATCGGCGGCACGCGACAGCGAGCCGTGCGCCGCGGGTTCGGACAACTTCTCCTCAAAATTCTGACGGTACGTTATGGATCAAAATAATCTCTGGACAGGTTTTCAAATGCCGCGGCGGTTGGCCGCCGACAGCGAAACGTTGACCGAACGCTACGGACGATTTTCGGCCCAGCCTTTCGAGCGTGGGTTCGGCACGACTGTAGGTAACTCACTGCGACGGGCTTTGCTTTCATCAATCGAAGGCGCCGCCATCACGGCGGTGAAGATCGAAGGCGTCGAGCATGAGTTTTCTTCAATCAAGGGCGTCGTCGAAGATGCAACTGACGTCATTCTGAATTTGAAGCAGGTGCCATTCAAGCTTCATGGCAATGAGCCCAAGACTTTGACGGTCTCAAAAACCGGCCCCGGCGAGGTTACCGCCGGTGATATCCAGGGCGACGCGGACGTCGAAGTGCTGGACCCGGCTTTGCACATCGCCACGCTGAGTGATGGCGGCACGCTCAATATCGAAATGCGTCTCAAGCGGGGACGCGGTTACGTGTCTGCTGAGCGCAACTTTGACGAAGATTTGTCGCTGGGCTACATCCCGATTGATTCGGTTCACACGCCGGTCAAGAAAGTAAATTACGCCGTCGACGCCGCGCGTCTTGGCCAAAATACCGAGTACGACAAACTCAGCATTGAAGTCTGGACCGACGGGTCGATTAAACCGGACGATGCAATTGGTCTGGCGGCAAAATTGATCAAGGATCACATGGCGATCTTCATCAACTTTGAGGAAGACACAGAAGATTACAGCTATCAACAAGCCGAAAGGCCGCCGCTGCCACGCAACGATCAATTGGATCGATCAGTTGACGAACTGGAGCTTTCGGTCCGCTCTTACAATTGTTTGAAGAACGCCGGCATCAAGTCCATTCGTGATTTGGTGCAGCGCTCTGAGCGCGAAATGCTCGCCACCAAAAACTTCGGCAAGAAATCTTTGGGTGAAATTCGCGACATCCTGCGCGGTATGGGTCTCGATTTTGGGATGCAATTTGACGAGCAGGGCAATCCGATTCCGGGTAGCGGCGACGGTGCGATAGAGGATGTCGGCGGCGACGATGAAGAGGAATTTGAAGCCGCAGTGCAGTAGGACAAAAGGATCATGCGTCATCTTAAGGCCCATCGAAAACTTGGGCGACCAACAGAACATCGCATTTCAATGTTGCGAAATCTCGCGACCTCGTTGATCAATTCGCGCGAGGATCGAATAGTCACCACTCTGCCCAAAGCGAAGGAATTGCGTCCTTTCATCGAAAAGGCGATTACCCTTTCTCGCCGTGCAGCCACACTCGAAGGCAATGGATCGGAAGTGACGGGTGTTCATCTGCGCCGCCAGGCTGCATCTTTCTTTCACGCCGGAAACTACCGTCGCGCGATCACCACACGACGCGGGCAGACACCTCCGCCGCGTTCGGCTGGCGTAGCTGCTCTCCGGCGACTGTTCGACGAGTTGGGCGAGCGTTTTAAAGATCGTCCCGGCGGTTACACGCGAATCATAAAGATGGGCCGGCGCTCCGGCGACGGCGCAGAACTGGCCATCATTGAGCTGGTAGATAATGCTCGCGATAAGGAAGCACAGAGCAGTACTCGTAAGCGCGGCGCCAGAGGATCATCGAGGAAAAAGGCGGCTGAAACCAAACCCGAGTCCGCGGCCAGGGATAACGAAGAGGGAGCGAGCGAGTAGTACAGTAAATTGCGGACAGTGCCCCGAGTCGGTTAACGTCCGACAATCGGGGCTTTTGCTTTAGACAAAGCGGGAAAAGCGCAGACCGGAAACGCAACTGCCGAAAACCTGACGGAGGTGCGATGTCAACCGGAACAAAAACGGTAATGGCTGATCAAGAAAACAGGCAGCCCGAGATAGTATCCACGGCGCCGGAACGAAATGCCGATCGCGGACATCGCGAGCGTGAACGCGATCGTGGACGTCGCCGCCATCGGAATCAGCCCAAACACCTTGAAGCGTCAATCAATATGAATGAGCTGCGCGAGCTCATCGGTTTAATTACCGAAAATGGATTGACACAGTTTGAACTCGAGCGCGAAGGCTTCCGCGTAAAGGTTGGTCGCGGTGCTTTTCTGGATCACTCGATCGCGAACTCGCCGGTTCCGCTCGCGGGAGGTGAAAAACAGATCACCTCGGGCTTGCCTTCGCACGCCAGTGCCGTTCAGAGTGTGCCAACACATGCGCCGCACCACCCCGGTGCACATGCGGAAGAAGCTGCCTCTGAAGATCAAGACCTGCAAATCGTGACTTCGCCGATCGTGGGAACGTTTTATCGGGCGCCTTCTCCGACCGCAGAGAGTTTTGTGCGCATTGGCAGCCAGGTAGAACCAACCACGGTCGTCTGTATTATCGAAGCCATGAAACTGATGAATGAGATTCAGGCTGAGACCAGTGGCGAGGTCGTAAAGATCTACGTCGAGAACGGTCAGGCTGTGGAGTACGGCCAGCCTCTTTTTGGAATCAAGCAAGGATAGTCCAAGGTCCAAGGTCCAAAGTCCAAAGCGATTTGACCTTGGACTCAGGACATTGGACTTTTGACTTTTTGTTATGAATGGACCGCGACGCTTCCGCAAAATCCTGATTGCCAATCGGGGAGAAATTGCCTGCCGGATCATCTGGACGTGCAAAGAGATGGGCATCGGTACGGTTGCGGTTCACAGCGACGTCGACCGTGACTCGCTGCACGTTCGCTTCGCGGACGAATCAGCCTGCATTGGCCCAGCCCCTTCCGCGCAAAGCTACCTGAACATTCCCGCCATCATCAGCGCGGCTGAGATTTTCAACGTCGACGCGATCCATCCAGGGTACGGCTTTTTGGCTGAGTCAGCGTATTTCGCGGAAATCTGCGAGGCCTGCAACGTTAAATTCATTGGGCCACGACCCGAGGTAATCCAGTTGATGGGCGAGAAGGTTGCCGCCCGTCGCGCGATGCAAGAGGCCGGCGTTCCCATCCTTCGAGGCAGTCCGAAGGCGCTTGAATCAGAAGAAGAAGCGATTGAAATCGCGCGCGAAATTGGCTTCCCGGTGATCGTTAAAGCATCGGCAGGTGGCGGTGGTCGCGGCATGCGTGTCGTGCGTTCAGAAGCCGAGTTGGGCCCGGCTCTACAAACTGCATCCACTGAGGCGGCGGCCGCCTTTAAAAATGGCGATGTCTACATTGAACGTTTTATTGAGCGGCCACGCCACATTGAGATTCAGGTAATGGCCGACGAGCACGGCGATTGTGTTTACCTCGGAGAGCGCGAGTGCTCGATTCAACGCCGGCACCAAAAGCTGCTGGAAGAATCACCTTCGCCGGTGATGACGCCTGCGCTGCGCCAACAAATGGGCGAAGCCGCAGTGGCCGCGTGCAAGGCTATCGGATATTCGAGTGCCGGCACGTTTGAGTTTCTCCTCGACGAGGATAATCGGTTCTATTTCATGGAAATGAATACGCGTATTCAGGTCGAGCATCCGGTGACTGAGATGGTCACGCTCACCGACATTGTGCGCAACCAGATTCGCGTGGCGGAAGGAGATCCGCTCGGATTTACGCAGGACGAGGTGATCATGGTCGGCCACGCAATCGAGTGCCGTATAAACGCCGAGAGTCCGGACACCTTCACGCCATCACCGGGAACTATTACGACGTTCAATCTTCCGGGCGGTCCCGGGGTCCGCGTGGACACTTATGTCTATCCCGGATACCGCGTGCCCCCGTTTTACGATTCAATGATCGCCAAAGTGATTGTGCACGCCCGAACTCGTGAACTGGCAATTGCCCGTATGCGCCGCGCTCTCGATGCGATGGTTGTCGAGGGCATCAAGACTACCATTCCACTTCACTTGAAGATTATGGACAATCCGGACTTCCAGACAGGCAATTTCTCAACGCGTTTCATGGAAGAGTTTCTCGACAAGAGCAAAATAAGAGAGTCGGTGCCGATGGCGGCCCCTGCCGCGTTGACTGGGGTGTCTGCGTGAATTTATAATAATCGACTTTTCAGTGGTGAGTTGAGCTCACCGTGAGGGTACAAACGAAATGGCATTCGCAATTATCAGAACCGGCGGCAAACAGTTTCGGGTGGAAAAAGGCGCAAAAGTGCGCGTACCGTCGATGAAGGATGAAGTTGGCGCTTCGGTCGAATTGGATGTGCTGGCAACAACCGACGGAAACAGCACCAAGGTCGGCGCTCCTTTAATGGATGGAGCCAAAGTGACCGCCACCGTTGTCGATCACGGGCGCGAACCCAAGATCGTCGTCTTTAAGAAAAAGCGGCGTAAACAATACAAGCGCACAAAGGGCCACCGCCAGGGATTCACGACGCTGAAGATTGAATCCATTGGATGATTTATTCATGGGAATCATTGATTCAATGGATCAATGACTTAATGAATCAATTTGGAAGGTTTTTATGGCACACAAAAAAGGTGTAGGTTCGTCGCGTAACGGTCGAGATTCAAACTCGCAGCGGCTGGGCCTGAAAAAATTTGGAGGCGAGCGAGTGCTCGGCGGCAATATTCTGGCGCGTCAGCGGGGGACCAAGTGGAAACCAGGCAGCAACGTCGGGCGGGGCAAGGATGACACTTTATTTGCTTTGATCGACGGCGTGGTTAAGTTTGAAGACAAGGGACGATCGGGAAAGTTTATCAGCGTATATCCGGAAGCTGTAGCAGCGTCTTAGAAAAAGTTGTTCAGAAGTTGTACTCAAATTGATGCGACGCCCGCGCCGAAGGCAAGTCAGCGGGGCGCGCATTTTTGATTTTTCAGTTTCGGAATCCGCGTTTGAAATTGGAATCTGAGATCTACGGCCTCAGATTTGCGATCTCAGATTAGAAATCGTGTTTATTGATCGGACAAAAATCCGGGTGGACGGCGGCGACGGCGGAAACGGCGTGACCGCTTTTCGGCGCGAAAAATTCGTGCCGCGTGGCGGCCCGTCAGGAGGCGACGGCGGCCGAGGCGGCGACGTTTGGATCGTGGCGGACGAGTCCGTAAACACACTTCTGCACCTGCGGTATAACCCGTTGCACGTGGCCGGACGCGGCCTGCACGGCGAGGGCAGCAATCGTTCAGGTAAGGAAGGAACCGATGCGATTGTGCGCGTACCGGTTGGCACTCAGGTATTTGATCCACTGACGAATGACTTGTTGTTCGATTTTGACGAGGACGGACAGCGCTGGCTCGCAGCGCGCGGCGGTCGGGGCGGATTTGGCAACGCGCACTTCGCGACTTCGACTAATCGCGCTCCACGCTACCACCAGGAAGGAAGTCCCGGCGAAGAATTCGAATTGCAGCTCGAGCTGAAGTTACTCGCCGATGTGGGTTTGGTAGGCTTTCCCAACGCGGGCAAATCGACTTTCATCTCGGTCGTTTCCGCGGCCAAACCAAAGATTGCCGACTATCCCTTCACGACGCTGGAACCGCACTTGGGCGTGGTCGATCTCGGCGATTTTCGCACCTTTGTGGTGGCGGATATCCCCGGTCTGATCGAAGGTGCGCACGAAGGTCATGGTCTTGGCGATCGCTTTCTGCGCCACGTAGAACGCACGACCTTGCTGCTGCATCTTGTCGATGTTTCTTCATCGGGCCGCGAGCCGATCAGCGATTACCAGATTATTAAACACGAACTTGCGGCTTACGATTCGCGCCTGGCCGCTCGCGATCAGATTGTGGTGGCAACAAAAATCGATGCGTTGGATGAGCCGGCCCGTCTGGCAGCTTTGCGAGCGCAGGCGGAAAAGGATGGCCGGCAGTTCTTTGCGATTTCGGCCGTGACGGGCGAAGGTGTGCGCGAGTTGATTCAGGCGGTCGCGCATCAGGTTGAGCGCCATCGTAAAAAAGGTTTGCCCCGGCATAATCGGTCGGATGAACTCCTTGTCGGATCGCACTTGTGACGCGTTAAATGGTGATGCGCGATTTTGCGAAGAACTGATGGCCTTACGGCGCGTAGCGATTTACGGTGGCACGTTCGATCCGGTTCACAACGGACACGTCGAAGTTGCTCGCCGCGTGCTGAAGCTCTTTGAACTTGATGAAGTGATTTTTGTTCCGGCTTGTGTGCCGCCACACAAACGAAGTGCGAACATCACGTCTGCGTTTCATCGATTTGCGATGCTGGCCCTGGCAACTGAGACGGATCGGAGATTGCTGGTCTCGACAGTTGAACTCGACTCTCCGGAAGAGCCGTATGCGG
>DATISD010000281.1:0-1985 GCA_035469005.1 Pyrinomonadaceae bacterium
GACTGACTATTTCCCATCGTCCTTGTCGCGTATCAAACCTCGCGCGCGATATTCATTCAATTTGTTGTGCAGGGTCTTGAGACTAATACTCAGCAGTTGAGCGGCCCGTGTCTTGTTGTTTCCAGTCTTGTCGAGTGTACGCAGAATCATCGCGCGCTCGATGTCCTTGAGCGGCGTGCCCACTGGAAAAGTCACGGTGTCTTCCGAGCGAAGCTTCTGCCGCTGATCGAAGGGATACGGCGCGAAATGATGACGCTCGATCTGTTCGCCGGAACAAATCACGACCGCACGCTCAATCACATTGCGCAATTCGCGCACGTTGCCTGGCCATGAATGAAAGCGGAGCGCATCAAGTGCAGCCGGGCTGATGAAACGCGCGGGCCGATTGTGTTTGGCAGCAAGGCGCGTAACCAAATGCTGAGTAAGGAGCGGCAGATCTTCCAGGCGGTCGGCCAGTAGCGGCAAGTGAATCGTGATCACGTTGAGGCGATAAAGGAGATCCTCGCGCAGCGTGCCGTCCCGAACGGCGCCGTGTGGCTCCTTGTTAGTCGCTGCGAGAATCCGGACGTCCACGGAAAGATCTTTTCTGCTGCCCAACCGATGGACAACGCGCTCCTCAATCACCCGCAGAAGTTTTGCCTGAAGCATGGTCGGCATCTCGCCGATTTCGTCGAGCAAAAGCGTGCCTGTGTTGGCCAATTCGAAGCAGCCATGACGGCGCGAAACGGCTCCGGTAAATGCGCCTTTTTCATGTCCAAACAATTCCGATTCCATCAGCGTGTCGGGAATGGCCGAGCAGTTGATGGCCAAAAACGGCGCGTTCCGGCGCGGACTCAGATTGTGAATGGTGCGCGCGACCAACTCTTTGCCGGTTCCGGATTCACCAGTGATCAGAACTGAGGCTGACGAAGAAGCAACCTGCTCGATTAGCGAATACACGCGCTGCATTGCCTCAGAGTTGCCCACCAATTCACCGAACGCACCGCGGTCACGGAGTTGCCGGCGGAGGATTTCATTCTCCAGCCGTGTCTCAGCCAGCTCAGCAGCGCGCTCGAGTACGGGCAGAAATTTCTCCGGATCGACGGGCTTTTCAAAATAGTGATATGCGCCTTCTTCCTGAATGGCGCGGAGCGCCGTTTCAATTGAGCTGTTGCGCGCAGTCAGAATGATCGGTGTGTGTGGTTGCTGAATCCGCAGTTCGCGCAACAAGGCGAAGGGGTCGAAATCGTCAGCCGAAGGATCCGTGACGATCGCAGTTGGCGCAAAAGACTCTGCCAACTCCATTGCGGAATGGCCCGAAGATGCCGTACGAACATCGTATCCAAAGCCCGCCAATTGTTGGCGCAAAGACTCGGAATGTTCACGATCATTGTCGATGATTAGAACGCGACCCTTCATCAATTTCAGTTTAGCACACCGGGTTATAACGCAAAGTTGATAACCTAAGTGAATCGGTTCATGGTCCTGCAAGCGCGCTTACTATCAGGCTTGCCAAGGCTGCAATGGATGGCTCGTCTGGCACTATTGCTGGCGTCAAAGCGAACCGGATCGCGGCGTCTCGGGTTTTTGAGTCGATGCAGGCAACTTTGGTTTCGATCAGGAACAGTGAGAGGTCATCGGTGTCGAACAACTGCGCGAACTCTTCGACTCCGGATGGGCAAGTGAAAGCCACGCAGTAAACCCCTCCACCAACGAACAGCGCCTTTAGCTGGCTCAGCTTCTGTTTTTCAATAGTTGTTCGGTAAGCGATTACTGCGTCAACCCGCGCACCGGCATCTGCAAGCTGCGACTCGAAAGATTCACGCGCGGTACCGGCGCTGGGAATTAAGAAATTTAGCCCGGCGATCGATTCACGACCGCCAACGTAAGCTTCAATTGCCGGGAAGACGCTCTTAAGAGAAGAGCGATCCAGCGCGACGTCTACGTGAATCTGTGACTCGATTAGCTGTTCGACGGCGGCCTCGCCAATCGCCAATACTTGCAGT
>DATISD010000282.1:0-5062 GCA_035469005.1 Pyrinomonadaceae bacterium
GCAGCCGCAAGAACCGTGTCCTCTTCGAAAGGCCGGCCCACGATCTGCACGCCGATCGGAAGCCCTTCGGAGGAACGCGAGACCGGGACTGAGGCAGCCGGCAATCCAAATACGTTAAAGGTCTGCGAATAACTGAAGGCGCGAAAAGTACTGATCGATTCACCTCTGACATCGACGCGCTCCGCGCCGTGCTCAAACGCGGGAACGGCACCGACCGGGGCGAGGACTAGCGGGGTCGCCTTCATCCAGCGAAGAAGTTCCTCGCGCCGGCGTTCTCGTTCGACCACGGCACGAGCGATCCTTTCGGCAGTCTCAATTCTGTTTTCAAACGTCGGCTCTTCGCGTTGCTGGCGAAGGATAACGGCGACGCGCGAACCGGCTTCGTCTTCCCTTCCGCGGTAGAATTCGCGCAATTGTTCACTTGCTGCCCGGGAAAACAATTCAACCCATAAGCGGGAACCCTCAGAGACTCCCGGCGGGCGTTCGGCGCGAACCTGGAAACCTGCTTCTGCCAGAGCCTTCGCGGCTATCTCAACGGCTTCAGCTGTCTCAACGCTTACCGGCGCAACGCCATCATCCGAATAATAGGCGACACTCAGACCGCGTAGCTGACGTCTCGACCGCTCAACGAACTCGCTGTCAGAAATTGCTACTGGCGGAGCATCGGCCATGACATTCAGAAGCAGGGCCAGGTCGATTACTCGACGCGCCATGGGCCCGACGCAAGCCCCCAGCGCCAGCGCTCCCACCGCCTGCGGAACATGCCCATCCATCGGCACTCGCCCAGTCGTCGGTTTCAATCCCGCGATGCCGCAAAAATGGGCAGGGACCCGAATCGATCCGGAGAGATCACTGCCAATCCCGGAAGGTGAAAGGTGCGCGGCAATAGCCGCCGCTTCGCCCCCGCTGGATCCTCCTGCGGTTCGATTCAAATCGTGTGGGTTATTA
Source organism: Pyrinomonadaceae bacterium (assembly GCA_035469005.1). Classification (GTDB taxonomy): domain Bacteria; phylum Acidobacteriota; class Blastocatellia; order Pyrinomonadales; family Pyrinomonadaceae; genus UBA11740. The sequence goes on from DATISD010000282.1 coordinate 949, forward strand.
GTCCGGCCGAACACCAGATTATCGGTTTCGTAAGGGATGGCCATCTCGGGCGTATTGGTCTTGCCGATGATGATCGCGCCCGCTGCTCTCAATCTCGCAACGACCGATGCGTCCTGTTCAGGAATATGGTTCGCCCGCAGCCGAGATCCATAAGTCGTCCGCAAACCCTGAGTATCAATCGTGTCTTTAACTGTGATGGGGACACCGTGAAGCGGTGGAAACTCTTGTTTTCCGGCGGACCGATTATCAATTGCTCGCGCCAGGTCCAAAGCATCAGGAGCGATTGTAGCGATCGCATTCAGGGATGGATTGACTTGTTCAACTCTCTTCAGGTGAGCTTCAACAACTTCGACGGCAGATGTTCTGCGCGTGCGAATTAGTGCAGCGAGCTCTGTCGCTGATTTCGCAGTGAGATCTTCAGTCACCCTTTGATTCGAGAAAGGAGAGGTCGACAATTCTCAACCGCAATCTCATTTGGATTTGGCGAGTTGAATCGGCTCACCTGTCAATGCAGATTGGCGCGCAGCGAAAATAATCCGCATTACGGTGACCAGTTCATGAAACGGAATAGGAGCGCTGCCGTTTGTGCGAAAGGCTTTCACCGTCTCGGCAACTTCGTTTTTCTGACCCTTGTCCTGGTTGGATGATTTCGCGCGGTCCACCTTGTCGCCCTCGGCAATCTCCAGGGCGCGAAAGTCGTCCAGCACGGCGGCTCGTCCGCCGCCAAAAACCTCCAGCCGCTCTTTTGAGAAAGCTTTGCTGCCCACCGTGTTGTAGCAGAGTGTTCCTACTGACCCACCATCAAAAGAGATCACGATTACGAGATTGTCGCTATCAGCGATTTTTTGGTTGTGCAATGAGAGTGAGCGCGCAAAGACACTCAGGGGCCCTTCTTGACAGATGAAATACATCAGATCGATGAAGTGGCACATTTCACCAATCATCATTCCGCCGCCTTGATGCGGTTCATGCAACCAGGTTGAAGTGGGAATATGACCACTGTTTACGCGGTAAATCATCTGCTTGGCTTCGCCGGTTTTGAACGCTTCCTTGAGTTGGACGGTCATCGGAGCGAAACGCCGATTCAATCCCACCATTAACCCGGTCGGCTTTTGAGCGTTAGCATTATTATAGGCGTCGCAAACAGCGTCGAGCTGTGCTTCGCTCACCACCAAAGGTTTCTCGACGAACACATGCTTGCCGGCGTTGAGAGCTTCGATCGCAAAATCGGCGTGAGTGCTGTGCCGCGTTCCAATAAAGACCGCATCAATCGATGTATCTTCAAGTATGGACTTTGTGTCCGTGCCGCAATATGAAAAGCCAAACTTGTCGGCCTTTTGTTTTGCGCTCAACCCGGTTGCTGACACTAACCCGAGCAGCTGGACATCAGAATTGGCTTTCAGGTGGGGAAGCAACAGAGCCGAGGCGTAATTACCTGCGCCTACGAACCCAACTCCCAAACGTTCGATCTGTTTATGAGAGGTGGCCGGCCTGGCCTCGACTACTTTGTCCTGAGGCTTGCCAAGATCGTAATTGAGAACGATCCCTACGTATGGCTCGCGGCCCGTGTGAATCAAATCATAAGCTGCGGGCGCTTCAGCAAAAGGATACCGATGCGTCGTCAACGAGCGAACATCGAGTTCCCCTCGACTCATCAAGTCAAGCACTGATTCCATGTTGCGCTGTTCGGTCCAACGCACATAGTCGTATGGGTAATCCAGCCCTCCTTCTTCATAAGATGAATCGTAGCGCCCGGGCCCGTAAGACATCGAGATTTTGAGATCGAGCTCCTTGCGATAATAGATGTCCCGCGGAATATTCAATCCCACAGCGCCAACGACTACGACCGAGCCCTTTCGCCGTGTGATCTCTCCTGCCAGTTCAATCGGTTGATTGCTGGTGGTAGCTGCGGTGATGAAGGTCAAGTCAACGCCGCGGCCTCTGGTGAAATTGTCGACCGACCGATGCGGATCGTCTTCTGACAGAACAACTCCCTGATCCAATCCCAGCCGCAATCCCAGTTCAACCTTGTCCTTGCTGAAATCGATTCCGAGCACCCGACAGCCATTCGCTTTCAGAAGTTGCACGGCAATCAAACCAATCAGACCAAGACCACTGACGGCAACCAATTCGCCCAGCTCCGGCCTGGCCAAACGCACGCCCTGCATCGCGATACTCGCGACCGTCGAGTAAGCGGCCTCCTCAAAATCAACCTCCGCGGGAATCAACGCGGTCAAATTCAACGGAACATAGTTCAGTTCAGCATGGCTGGCGTAACCGGCGCCGGCAATAGCAACTCGATCTCCAACCCTCAAATGAGCAACTTCGGGGCCGATTGCCTCGACTACCCCGGCCGCGCTGTAGCCAAGCGCCAAAGGACGATCCATCTTCGTCATGACGCTCTCGACAGTATTCTTCAATCCTTGCGCGCGAACTCTGGCCACCACTTGCCGCACCAAATCTGGTCGCTCTCTGGCCTTGCCAATCAGGCTCTTCTTGCCAAGCTCTATGACGGCCTTCTCGGTGCCGGCGCTAATCAGAGACGCAGCGGTCCGCACGATTACGCCGCCTGGCTGAAGCGCCGGCGGTGGAACTTCCCGCAATTCCAGCGCGCCATTTCGAGCGTTTTGCACAACCTGCAACATAGTTCCGATAGATTGAATTGCTTTTGTTTTTGATAAGACGAACCGGGATTATAGCCGTTCTTCCTGGCATTGTCGTAAATGAGCGCGCGACGGAGTAATTTGGCCAGACCTCGTGTGACGAAGAGCCGCGTGGCTTTGTGACCCTGATCACGACCTTCGAATAAGCATTGCTTGACACTCTTACAACCGCGCAATTAGACTCCAATTCTTCCAAACTCGTCCGAAGATCTAATTACTGAATGCACTCAGCGCGAGCTCTTAACCTGCCTGAGAAGAGGAATCATCATGGGAACACGAAAAAGGATTACTGTTGTCGGCGCCGGCAACGTAGGCGCAACGGCGGCACATTGGCTGGCCGCGAAAGAATTAGGTGACGTCGTACTCGTAGATATCGTCGAAGGCGTGCCGCAGGGCAAGGCTCTGGACCTGGCCGAGGCCGCACCGATCGAAGGCTTTGACGTTCGTCTGACGGGCAGTAATGGCTACGACGAAACCGCAAATTCCGATGTTGTCATTATTACGGCAGGACTGCCTCGCAAGCCAGGCATGAGCCGCGACGATCTGCTGCGAACCAACGCGGATATTGTCGGCAAAGTCGTCGACGAAATTGTCAGCCGCTCGCCTAATTCGATCCTGATTATTGTCTCGAATCCGCTCGATGCAATGTGCCAGGTGGCCCTCCGCAAATCAGGGTTTCCAAAGCATCGAGTCATTGGCATGGCCGGCGTCCTGGACTCAGCTCGCATGCGTTGCTTCCTGGCTGAAGCGCTCGATGTTTCGGTTGAGAACGTTACCGCTTTCATCCTGGGCGGCCATGGAGACACGATGGTCCCCTTGCCGCGTTACTCAACCTGCGCGGGAATCCCTGTCACCGAATTGCTTTCTCAGGAACAGATCGACGCGATCGTCAAGCGCACCGCCAATGGCGGCGCTGAAATCGTAAATCTGTTGAAGACGGGATCAGCTTACTACGCTCCCTCGGCCGCGGCCGTCGAAATGACCGAATCAATCCTGAAGGACAAGAAAAAGATTCTTCCCTGCGCAGCTTACCTGGAAGGCGAGTACGGCGTTAACGGATTGTACGTGGGCGTTCCATGCAAACTCGGCGCGAAGGGACTCGAACAAGTAATCGAGATTACTTTGACTGCCGAAGAGCGGATTGCGTTGCAGAACAGCGCGGCCGCCGTGCAGGAACTGGTGAATATCCTGGGAATCTAGCGGGGCCAGACTTGGGGGGTGTGCTGGTCCCGCATGGAAAATCCGCATGGCAAATCCTTGACAGCACCCACTTGGCGCAGTATAAGCACTCCGCTTTTTCAGTTGCATCCCACAAGGAGCAAGACGATGACCGAAAAACCGGATCAGGCTGCTCAAGAACCAGTCGACGTGGATTACAAAGCCAAGTATGACGCGCTTTTCAGCGCCTGCGGAAAAGCAAACGGTAAAAGAAAAAAACTGCTTACTACCAT
>DATISD010000283.1:0-3021 GCA_035469005.1 Pyrinomonadaceae bacterium
AACGGGCAAGGTGCGACCGGTCAAGATCCTGCAAGTGCAGGACGGCGGCCTGCCACTTAACCGCCTCACAATGGAAAGCCAGATCAACGGCGGCATGATCCAGGCGCTGGGCATGGCGCTGTACGAAACTCGAGTGATGGATGCCGACCTCGGGGTGCAACTAAATCCCAGTTTCGTGGATTACAAGTTCCCGGGCGCGCTCGAGATGCCGGAACTTATTCCGCTGATTGACGACGAAGACAAGCGCGAGCTGGTTATCGGCATTGCCGAAGCCGCAATCATTCCGGCCATTGGAGCCATCGCGAATGCCGTCTTTAATGCCTGCGGCGCGAGGATTCGTGAACTGCCAATTACGCCGGACAAAATTTTGATGGCGCTCGCGGCCGAAAGGAGGAGCGCATGAACACTTTCGAATGGATGAATGTGACCACCGTCGCCGAAGCCGTGAACGCGCTCAAGTCTGCGCCCTCGCCGGCTGACCCTGATGACGTGGCGAGACCTATCGCCGGCGGCCAGGACATTCTCACAACCATGAAAGATTACATTACGCGACCAACTCGCGTGGTGAATCTAAAGAAAATTCGCGGACTTGATAAAATTGAGTCAGACGGCAAAGGCGGATTGCGCATAGGCGCGCTGGTGACACTGAGTGAACTGGAAGAGAGCCCGCTGGTGCGTCGCAGCTTCCCCGGCCTGGCTGAAGCTGCGCATTCAGTGGGCACGGCGCAGATTCGCAACCTGGGTACCGTGGGCGGCAATCTCTGCCAGCGTCCCCGCTGTTGGTACTTTCGGCTGGAAGAGGTGGTCTGTTTGAAGAAGGGCGGTACTGAATGCTACGCGGCTAAAGGTGAAAACAAGTATCACGCGATCTTTGGCGGTGGTCCGTCGTACATTGTGCATCCTTCCGATCTGGCGCCGATGCTCATGGCCTTAGGCGCGAGCGTTTCCGTCGTGGGAGCTGACGGCAAGCGCACGATTCCGCTGGATAAGTTTTTCATTTTGCCTGCGGACGGAAACCTGCGGCGCGAGAATGTCCTGAAGAACGAGGATATCATTACGGATGTTCAGGTTCCGGCTTCGAAGTTCGCAGCCCACTCGACGTATTTGAAATTCAAAGAACGTGACTCGCTGGACTTTGCGATGTCGGCAGTCGCCGCAGCGGTCACGTTGGGCGCCAACAAGACAGTCAGCGAAGCGCGCATCGTGCTCGGCGGTGTGGCTCCGGTGCCCTGGCGAGTGCCAAAGGCCGAGGCCGCCCTGGTCGGCAAAGCAATGAACAACGAGGTGCTGACGACCGTGGCCAAAGTGGCGCTCGAAGGCGCTGAGCCGCTGGCCAAAAACGCCTACAAGGTGCCCCTGACTCAGACATTGGTGCGACGCGCGTTAGCGAGAGTGGGAGGATTGGCAACCTAGTTCCCACTCTGTGACTTTGTGTGATCTCGGGGTCTCTGTGGTGCCAACCTTTCACGATCTCTCACCACAGAGACGCGGAGATCGCACCGAGTCACAGAGGGAAAGGTTTAGAAAACATGACAAAAGATACGGATCTGCAATCTGACTTGTCAGCGTCAGGCAGTACTTTGCAAAGCGCATTCTGCGCTTCGTTGCGCTCAAAGAAATTCTTCATGATCGATGTTATTCCCACGGAGGAGTCGCAATATCTTGACGGCAGCAATCACTGCTGGTGTCGCGAGACGCAGCAAGCCATCGGCCCCGACGGCGGCATCGCCCAACCGGAGCACTGCGTCACAGGCCGTTCCTGTTACCGTTCCGCATTTGAGACCGAGGCGTAGTAAACTGTTTTCAGATTTTTGGAGGTACCTGAAATGAAAAGATTTTGGATTGTAGCGTTGGTTCTGGGCGTTTGCGCGGGAGCCATCGCCCTCACTTCACGAGCGGAAAACACGAACGTCAAAGGGGATTATGTCGAAGTGCGTACCGCCAGCGTTTTTGCGGGCGCCTGTCACTTCAACGGCGAAGTCACGACCGCCGGTCGTGAGGCGATTATGGCCTGGAGCTTTAGCTCGGGCAGTTGGAACGGGACGGACCTGGCCGGCATGCGCGCGATTGCAGTGGTCAGTTCCGACGAAAATTTAGAGAACTCATCGGCAGCTCGGCGTTCTGAAATCATTCTCGATGGATCTGCGAGCCACGATCAGAAAGTCGCAATCCTCGACGCCTTGAAAGCCAGATACGCGGGAACGCTCGGCGAGATTGCTTCGGTGCGTAGCGCGCCAATCACTTTCAAGCATGAAGGAAAATCCTACGAAGTGGCTTCAGCCGAGGCGGCCATCACCGTCGAAGCGATGCCGAACGATCTCTGCTGCAAGATGCCGAACCTGGTTTGGTACCACCCGCTCGTCCAACTTGGACAGCGGAAAGTCGGTTACACCTTGAATGCTGCATACTCCGGTCACTTGATTGGCGACAACTGGGAACGCTCAGGCGAGAACAGCGCGTTCTATGGGAGTTTTGCTTTTTAGCTGATCTACCCGGCTTTGGCTTTAGGACGATGGGCGAGCTGCGACTCGCCCATTTTTATATTCAGAGTAATAAGCTCTTTCGGAGACTGATGATGAAAAAGGTTCTGATCGGCTTGTCGATACTTTTAGCTTTCGGTTCCGGGGCTGCTCTTGCCATCACCGTTACGCAGACATCCAGGGCCGACGGCTACGTTATCGAGCGCGACGCTGAGGTAGCCAAAAACGAGCCCGGCCCGCATGACGGAGGCGGACCGTCGACGGGATTTATCTTCTTCGAGAAAGCGCCGGACCTGAAGTTTTCGTTTCGCAAGCGCGTGCTGCACAAAGGCGCCGCGATTGGTTATCACCTGCAGAAAACCGACGAGGTTTATTACATTACGGGCGGCGACGGCGTCATGACGATTAACGGCAAATCGTTCCCGGTCAAGGCCGGTGATGCGGTTCTGACTCGCGGCGGAAGTTCGCACGGCCTGGTGCAGAAAGGTCCGGGCGACCTGACGATCATCATCAGCTTTCAAAAGGAATAGCTGTTGCGGCG
>DATISD010000284.1:0-4212 GCA_035469005.1 Pyrinomonadaceae bacterium
TGATTGCAAGATTGAAGCCGGCGACATTCTGATTGCCATCGGGAAGGCGGAGGGGCTGGCGAAGTTGAATCAGATGGCCCGGGGCATAAGTTAGTTTCGGGTTGCGAGTTTCGAGGTTCGGGAATATTTCGGCCTTGAAACTAGAAACCCCAAACTCGAAACTCGAAACTTTAATTTTGAGAGTTCTCGTCACAGGCGGCAGCGGCTATCTCGGCACTCACGTGCGGCGATTCTTCGAGGCTGAGGACCTGTCACGGCGTTCGCATCTGGACATTCTCAGCCCGCTCGACGCGGCTCGCGCCGGGTGCTATGAGGTTGTCATCCATCTCGCCGCCCACCTCAGTAAAGATCCCAATGAAGCCGACAACTGCTTTCGCACGAACGTTGAAGGCACGATAAATCTGCTGCGCGAAATGTCGCCGAATTCGATCTTCATATTCGCTTCCACGAAAGATGTCTATGGCCCACACGCGGACAGCTTCGATGAGGTGCCGGAGACTTGCATTACGGATTACTCGAACCACAACGCTCTCGAATGGTCCAAGCTCATTGCCGAGAAGTACGTTGAATACTACGCGGCTCAGCGCAATTTTCGCTCATGCATCTTCCGGCTCTCAACCGTGTACGCGCGACCGTCCGAAGGAAATGACAGCGCCTTTGTCACCCACTACGTCGAATCGGTGAAGAGAGGCTGGCCAATCCGCTTGCCGCTCGAAGGCAAGCCGGTCCGCGACCTTCTGCACGTTGATGATTTTTCCAGTGCCTGCCGGGCCTTCATCGATTCTTCGGTGGCGCGCGGGTTGTACAATCTCGGCGGTGGCCGCGAGAATGCTCTGGCGCTGCGCGACATCATCGACAAGGTTGGGGAGATGATCGAGTGCACACCGGTAATCGATGAAAGTAATCCTTTACCGGCGCCGGTGCCGGTGAATTACATCTCGGATTTGGCTCGCGTCCAGACCGAGTTGAACTGGCGGCCGGAAATTGGAATAGAGGACGGCCTGCGTAGTTTGTTGTGAGATTCGATAGATGGTCCAGAGGAGCCGGACGTAACGATTTCATCGGTTTAGGTCCTAAACAGCGCCGAAGGCGTTAAACGATAAACATTTCGCGCCTAACAGCGCGAAATCGGGAGACTGCTTTTCTTTAGTGAAGACAAACAGGTCTTCAGCACGCGGAATCAACCGCATCGTCTGTCGCACGCCAACCTGGGTTGGCGACGTGGTGATGAGTCTGCCGGCCCTGCATAAACTGCGGCGAATTTTCCCTGCGGCTCACATCACCCTGGTTTGTCATCCCGGCACGGCCGACATATTCATCGAATCAGAGCTTGCTGACGATTTCCTGGTGACCGAACGCGGTACCTTCTCAGTGATTAGGAACGCACGAGCGTGGCGACGCAGCCGATTCGACCTTGCGGTGCTTTTTCAAAATGCCTTTGCGGCCGCCGTCACAGCCTGGCTTGCAGGTGTACCTTTGCGAGTCGGTTACGACACTGATCGGCGCGGCGCGCTATTAACGACAGCTATCCGACCGCCTGAATGGAAAAACGAGCGACACGAAAGCTTTTATCATTTGAATATTGTTGCGGAGTTGGAACGAGGTCTGTTTGGCACCAGTTCAATTGAGGATACTGAGACGCATTTCAATCTGCAGGTCTCTGACAAACGCAAAGATGCCGCCCGCCGTCTGATGAATCAGGCAGGCGGTCACCCGGGAAAACCGTTGGCAATCATCTGCCCGGGCTCGGTAAACAGCCGGGCCAAGCGCTGGCCAGCGGAGCGTTACGCGGAATTGGCTGACCATTTGGCGGAATCAGGAATGGACGTCGCCCTGATTGGGTCATCAGCTGAGATAGATGTATCTACGGAGGTGTCGAGTCGGGTGAAGCATCAGCCCATTGTGCTAACGGGAAAAACCACAGTCGCTGAAGCCGTGGCGATTATCAGCATCGCAGACGTGCTGATAACTAACGACACCGGCCCGGCACATATCGGCGCCGCACTGGGGACACCGACGCTGGTCGTTTTTGGACCCACGAATCCGCTGACGACCTATCCACTCTCGCCAGCCGCGGCGATTATTCGCCGCGCCCCCGATTGCGCTCCGTGCATGTTGCGGGACTGCCCCATCGATCACCGGTGCATGACTGCGATCGCCTCTGAAGAAGTCTTTGCTTGCGCGGTCGCGCTCATGAGGCCGCGAGAAGTTCAAGTATCCGGATAAAAGTTCAAAATTTCGGTTTTCGCTTCCCCTCGCTCTGAAACAGATCGCAGCGCGCTTGTGATACGATCGGCGCACGACAGGCGATCGTGGCGCTTTGACAAATCTGGATGCGGATTCTAATTGTAAAACTTGGCAGTATCGGAGACATCGTCCACACGTTGCCCTCTCTGGCGGCCATCCGCCGGGCCATGCCTGACGCCGAAGTCTCATGGGTGGTAGAACAGCGCACTTCTGAAATTTTGAGAGACAACCCCCTTCTGGATCGCCTCATCGAAATCGACACGAAGGCCCTGAGGCGCGGGCTGATGTCTGGGGAGACGCTGCGGGCACCGCGCCGGCAGTTACGTCTGCTACGCGCCTCGGCCTTCGATCTAGCCTTAGATTTCCAGGGATTGATCAAATCGGCCATGGTTGCGCGGTTATCAGGCGCGCAACGCATCTATGGGTTTGGCCGCGATTCCCTCCGCGAACCGGCCAGCCGGTTCCTGCTCCGGCATACCGTTAACATTCCGCAGGGTTCGCACGTCATCAGGAAAAACCTGACGCTGGTCGAATCGGCGCTCGGCATTCCCGTCCCGGTCGAAGAAAACGACCTGGAGTTCCCGATTGCCCTGGCCGAGAGCCATGAGCGCGAAGCATTGACGGCAGCGGGAACGGATGGCCCGTACGCCATCCTGAATCCTGGCGGCGGCTGGCCGACCAAGCTCTGGAGTGCGGAAAAGTTTGGCGCTCTCGCCGACGAGTTGTGGAATCACTTTGGGCTGCATTCGCTGGTGACTGTGGGCCCCGGAGAGAATCAGTTGGCGGAACGTGCTTTGTCATCGTCCAGGTCGGGAACGGCACGTGCCGTTTCTGTATCCTTGAAGGGCTTTTGCGCCCTGGCGAGAAGTGCTCAGGTTTACGTAGGCGGCGAGACCGGACCGACGCACCTGGCGATCGCCATGCGCACGCCAGTGGTCGGTTTGCTGGGCCCGACCGAATGGTGGCGCAATGGCAGTCCTTACCATGATGATATCTGCGTCGAACGAACGGACATTGGCTGTCGCGAGAACTGTCATCGGCGATCGTGTTCGCAATGGATTTGCATGGATATCGAGGTCGAGCGAGTCCTTCATGCGGTCACGGATCGGCTACAGCGAGCCGGGCGGATGGCGCCAGCCCGATTGGTATCGATTGGCTAGAGGTGGAACATGGATGCAGCGCTGGCGCGTGCCGCTCGGCTTCTTGTGCGCGGCGCTTTTTTTGTTTTTTGCACAGCCAACGGCTTGGACTCTGGTGGTTGGAGCAATCGTGGCGTTGCCTGGTCTCGGTTTGCGAGCATGGGCCTCCGGACATTTGAAAAAGAATGAAGCGCTGGCCACGACCGGACCTTACGCTTACACTCGCAACCCGCTTTATCTTGGCAGCTTTCTCATGGGTCTTGGATTTACCATCGCGGCTGGCCGGGCATTTCTAGTTTTCATTTTCGTCATAATGATTCTGGGCATCTATCTTCCCGTGATGCGCGTCGAAACCGAGACGCTCTCAGAGCTGTTCGGCAGGAAGTATGAGCGGTATGCGAGTGAGGTTCCGCTTTTCTTCCCGCGGTTTTCTCCTTACCGCCGAAACGAGACTGATTTCGATGGCGCCCTTTATCTTCGTTATCGTGAATATCGCGCGGCCGTAGGAATTGTGATCGCGTGGGCGTTACTAGCAGCGAAAGCAATCTATTTTAAATGAGCCAACGTCGTCTTCAGAAATCAACCTCCCTGTCCCGCGTTATCGTCTCGCTATTGTTTCTGGCGCTGGCGTCAGCTCTGGCGCAAGGCCAGCAGACGCGACGCGAACCGTTGCCATTTGAACGCGGCGAAGAGTTGATTTATTCAGGTGAATTCACCCGTGGCTTATTCCGTGTCGTTGACGTCGCCGAATTTCGCTTCAAGGCCGCGAGTGAGCACCTCGCCCGAGGAATGGATGACGCAATCGTCGTCCGGCTGACTGGTGATG
>DATISD010000285.1:0-4151 GCA_035469005.1 Pyrinomonadaceae bacterium
GCCGATCACACTCATGCGCTGATCGATCTACCAACAAACATGACAATTGAACAGGTCATTCAACTCCTCAAAGGCAGCTCGTCACGTTGGATCAACCAGAATCAATTAGTGAAAGGCCGCTTCGCCTGGGGACGAGGCTACGGAGCTTTCTCGGTTTCGCACTCTGACATTGACCGAGTGTGCAGGTACATCGCGAACCAGGAAAAGCATCACCGCAAGAGAACCTTTCAAGATGAATACGAACTCTTTGTTAAGCGATATGGTTTGGAATTGCGAGATGAGGGAAACCGTTGAAAACGGTTAGAACGTCTCTGGACGCGTGGTCACCCGGCTGAAGCCGGGTGTGAATGAGAATGACGATTGCCCCCAAGTTGAAGGGCGCTCCGGCCCCTTTTCTCTTCGTAGGATTTCTCTCAATGGTCGTTGCCAAAACACAGTTCTCCGCTACCGAACAAGCCAGCAGCGTAATAAAGAAGCAGATAAGCAAACGCATACCGAAAGGTTTTCAGACTCTCAGTGTAATCCTAACTACAGGTTCCCTAAAATAAAATCCGTCATCATCTGTCGCATATGTTTGACCAGCACCGGATCGGTCACACCGTGGCGAGACTTTGGATAGACCATCAATTGCACAGGCTTGTCTGCCCTCTGCAGTTCGTATAAAAACTGAATCGTGTTGGCCATGTGCACGTTGTCATCAATCGCACCATGCACCAGCAACAACTTGCCATGCAGGTCCTTCGCGAAGTGAACCGGCGAGCTCTTTCTGTAACCTTCGGGGTTGTTTTGCGGCGTCCCCATGTATCGCTCGGTGTAAATCGAGTCGTAATTGCGCCAGTCAGAAACGGTTCCACCGGCGATGCCGATCTTAAACGTCTGGCTGTGCGTCAGCGCGTAACTCGTCATAAATCCGCCGTAGCTCCAGCCCCAGAGACCGATGCGTGAACCATCGACGTACGGCTGGCTTTTCAGCCAGGTGAATCCATCTTCCAGGTCGCGCAGCTCCAGTTCGCCGAAGTTCTTATAAAGCGGCCACGCGGAGTTCACACCTTTGCTGCTGGCCGTCCGATTGTCGCAAATCCAGATGAGGTAGCCTTTCTGGGCCAGCATTTGATGCCACATGTAAGTCGTGGCGCCCCAGGCATTGCGCACCTGCGGGGCCTGCGGCCCGCTGTATGTATAGGACCAGACCGGATATTTCTTTGATGGATCGAAGTCGGGTGGCTTGATCATCATCGCTTCCATGTTGAAGCCGTCCCGGGTCTTCACGTTGAGGAATTCGACTTTACCGAGCTTATATTGGGCGAGCGCATCGACTTTGTTTTCGTCGATAATGCGAACCAGTTTGCCGCCTGAGTCATAAAGCCGCACCTGCGTCGGCGTATTCACATCGTTCCATGAATCGATGAAGTGCGATGCCGTTGCATTGAATGACGCACGATGATTTCCCTCAGTCTTGGTGAGGCGGCTGAGACCGGAGCCGTCCATCTTGATCGCGTATGCATGATTGGCAATGAAACTGTGTTCGCTTCCGCTGAAATAGATTATTCCCTTCGCTTCATCAACTTCGCCAAGAGACTGTACGTCCCAGTCACCATTCGTGACCTGATTGATAAGTTTTCCGTCAGGTCGATAGTGATAGATGTGCGTCCAGCCACTGCGATCGCTGAGCCAAAGAAACGATCCGTCCTTCAGCCAGCGCAGGCCTTCGTCGTTGATTCCGATCCAGGCCCTGGTCGACTCGCGAAACATATTCGACGATTTCCCGTCATCAGGATTCGCTGAGTTGAGGTCTATAAAGGTTTGCTCGCGGTTCTGCGCCATGAACCAAACCTTCTTGCTGTCCGGAAACCAGCCCACGCGCACAATCAGTAAGTCCTGCGGGGGATACTTGTAAGTGTCAACCCAATGAATGTCGCCACCGGCTGCGCCGACAACACCGAGCTTTACGATAGGATTCGGATCACCGGCTTTTGGATAAGGAGTTGATTCGAGCTTCTGATCCACGGGAATGTGATCGACCACCGGAAACTCGGGAACCGGGTGCTCATCGAGACGAAGAAAAACGATCTTCGTCGAATCGGGACTCCACCAGTAGGCGCCGAAGTTTCCGCGACCGTAAAGCTCTTCCTGATACACCCAATCCAGGCGGCCATTCAGAATCTTCTCGTCGCCATCACGCGTGAGCGCCCACTCGCGCCGTTGCATGCTCAGGTCTTCGACGTAGAGATTGCCGCCGCGAACAAAACTCACCATACGGCCGTCGGGGCTGAAGCTTTCGCCGACCTCTTCTTCCGGACTACTCGTCAAACGAATGGCGCGGTCGCTGCCGAATTCGTAATAGAACAGATCGTTGGCAAAGGTGATGAGCGCGCCTGTCTCGCTCGGATTAAGCTGATAAGAATCTTGGTTCGCCAGGCGGCGCGCGTCGTCTTTGCTGACTCCCGGAAGCGCGGCGAATGCGGCCTGCATCTTGACGCCGTCGTAGAACGGCGCGCTGGCGCCGGTCACAGCATTAACTTTCAAGAGTCGCGGAAAGGCGTTGCGATCTTTGCTGACGACGAGGTAGTGGGTTCCGTCTTTCATCCAGCGTGGGCTCGACGGTGTGCCGCTGAAGTTAACGCGCTTCGCCGGATCGAAAATGTCGTCAATGGTCAGCAGCTTGTTCTGCGCCTGCACCGATGGAATCAGCGCCACGAACAAAAGTGCAATCAGTAGTCGAATCTGATTTCGCAACATATATCTCCTGAAGCAATTAACTAGCGTTCCCGCGCGGCGTCATCTTCTTAATCAAGGGCGTGAGCAAAGCAAGCAAGAGCGCTGCCGCCAAAGTAATTCCGGCAAAGATTCCGAACGCGCGAGTCAGCACGTCCGGTGTTCCCTTTTCGAATAGCTGTGTCGTGCGACCGGCGATGTAACTACCTATCGAAATCGACAAGAACCATACGCCCATCATCAACCCAACCATTCGCACGGGCGACAGTTTGCTGATCGTACTCAGACCAACCGGGCTCAAACACATCTCGCCGAGGGTTTGAATGAAATAAACGACGACCAGCCACCACGGCGACACACGCCCCGCTCCAGTGAAACTCGCAGCAAGCGTAATCACCCCAAAGGCGATTCCGGCGAAGAACAAGCCAAAGGCAAACTTTGCCGGACTCGAAGGCTGGCGGTCACCCATTGATTGCCAAATGAACGCAAAGACGGGCGCGAGGAAGATTACAAAGATTGCGGGCACCGACTGCCACCAACTCGAAGGGAATGCCCAGCCGAACACTTCGTTTCGTGTCAGACGATCGGCAAACAGAGTCATGCTCGAGCCGGCTTGTTCGTACGTCATCCAAAAGATGATTGAGAAGACCACCAGGATAAAAATCACCAGTACGCGCTTCAGTTCGTCACCCTTTAGCAAGCGCGTCGTGCCTCCGAGGTAACCGATGAAGTATCCACACACAGTCCAGAAAGGAACTGATACCCAACCTGAATCGTAACGGTAGCCGAAAGCCGCCCCCACCAATGCGCCGACCACCGACAAAGCGATCGTAATCAAATCCAGTCTTTGACTTGAACTAAGTGTGGGCTTCTCCCTGGTTGGTTTCCTGCCGGCATCTTTCAGACGCTTGCCACCCAGAACGTATTGGATAATGCCGAGGGTCATTCCCACCCCGGCCGCTGCAAACCCCCAATGCCAACTCTTGGCCGGATCCAACCCGATTCCTGTGATAACTCGCTTGAAGGTTGCGCTCTGGGCGAGAAAACCAGTCACGAAAGGCGAGATGAACGCGCCCAGATTGATGCCCATGTAAAAGATCGAGAATCCGGCATCGCGGCGCTCATCCTCTCGCTCGTACAGCTGGCCGACCATTGTGCTGATGTTCGGCTTGAGCAGCCCGGTGCCCATCGCGATCAGAATTAGCGCCGCATAAAATGTCGGGAGGCTGTCAATGGCCATCGAGTAGTGGCCACAAGCGATGATGATTCCGCCGATGAGGACCGCGCGTCTGGCGCCCAGAAACTTGTCAGCCAGCCACCCTCCGACCAGGGGCAGGTACCAAACCGACGAGACATATGTTGCGTAGATAGCGCTCGAGTATGCTTCGCTAAAACCGAGTCCGCCGTCCACAGCTTTTGAAGTCATGTAGAGTGTC
>DATISD010000286.1:0-2740 GCA_035469005.1 Pyrinomonadaceae bacterium
CTTTGGCGGCGAACTTCCGCGCCTCATCAAGCTTTTGATCCTTTATCGCGCGTTGTGCCCGATCGAAGTAGATCCAGTTCAGCAACGGCTGGCGCAGCGAGGAATCGGCGATTTTGTCCAGCGCATCAAGTACATGGTCGAGCGCCTCGTCATTCGATTGATGGAGAATCGCCAAGGTTAATTGCTCGTCGCGCCGGTCAACATTCGGATTCCGGAGCGCTGCTTCAACCTGTTCGTCGAATGTCTTCTTTGGCGGACTATCATCATCAATCTTCCGTCGCAGCTCCTTGTGCTGATTGGGGGATAACTTTGCGGCCAGGTTATCTATCGCTGATTCAACCGCCGCTGCAAGATCGGGTAACAACTTCTGGATCTGAGCTTGCAATCGCGTCAACGCGAGCCACATTTCCTCGGGGTCCGACACTCTTGTTCCGCCCGAAATGTGATATGGATTTTCGACGAAGTTCTGAGCGCGCCGCAGGATCGCCTGCACAAAACTCCGTTGCAGATTTGGATTGGGCACAAAGCCCTCAGGGACATTGTAAGTCATGTAACCGGGCATCTCTCCCGCCTCTCGATCATTGCCAAACGGATAGGACGAAAGGTACAGCAGCCGTTCGATTGGCGCGTTTGCATAGGCTGCCAACGCTTCCCGGTAAAACTCATCGGCAGCGGATTTGTCGCGCACCGCAAATCGGTAAAGAAACGCCGAGAGATCAGAGGTCGCCGGGTAGCGGAAGGTCTCACGAGCAAAACTGACCGCAATGCTTTCGTTGGAAGATATCAGCGAAGAGGCCAGGGTCAGCAGTCTTTCGGCCGTCGTGACGTCAGCCTGCGCGTCCCTGGTTACTTTGTCCTCTGCCGCTTGCTGTTCTGCTTTCAGCAGCTGCTCGGTCAGCCTTCCGGCCCACGCAGAATCGTGCTTCGCGATCGCGCCGATTACGGTGTAGCGTGGATCAGCTTCCCTGATTAGGATTTTGCCCTCGGGCGTCAGTTCGTCACCTTTTTCATTGTGATTGCGTGTTGCCAAATCAAGCGCATCGGCGTAAACAGTCCGAGCTCTCTTTTCTTCAAAAGGCCAAATCAAATCGGCTGATCGAAGCAGCACCGTGATCCGGGCTACGTCGTCGGCAAACGTCTTGGTGAAATCAATCTGTTGTTCGATGATTGTAAGCGCACTCTCCCGGTTGCACAGGGAAGACCTGGGCGGCGGCGGACTCTTTTCCTGGGCGGCGATAATGCCGCAAGAGAAGCTCGCAGCTAAACAGAGCATCAGACGAAGAAGGGTCTTCATGACAAATGAGTTTAGCCGGTTGCAGGTCGTCAATTATTGCTTCGCAATCGCACTGCGGCCGCCGCGCAGAATGAACTTCTGAATCTTGCCAGTTGCAGTTTTTGGCAACTCAGCGACGAACGTTACGCCGTGCGGCGCCTTGAAATGGGCGAGCTGCGTCCGGGTAAATTCGATCAATTCGTCTTCGTGCGCCTTAGCGCCGTGCCGGAGCACGACAAAAGCATGCGGCGCTTCTCCCCAACGCTCGTGCGGCAGGCCCACAATGGCCACTTCCTGCACCGCCGGATGACGCAATAGCACGCCTTCGACTTCCACAGAAGAAATATTTTCGCCGCCGCTGATGATCACGTCCTTCAAGCGATCGCGGATTTCGATATAACCGTCCGGATGAATCACTGCGGCGTCGCCTGAATGAAACCAGCCATCGCGCATCGCCTGCGCGGTAGCCTCCGGATCGTTGTAATAACCAGCCATCACGACGTTTCCGCGCACGACGATCTCGCCGGCGGTCTCGCCATCGTGTGGCACTTCATTGCCCTCATCGTCGATTACGGTGGTCTCGCCTGAAGTAATCAGCTCGACGCCCTGTCGGGCCTTAATCATTGCGCGCTCGGCGGTCGAGAGTTGTTCATGTTCCGCGCGCGGCTCACACACCGTGATGAACGGCGTCGTTTCGGTCAAGCCATAGACCTGCGTCACCGTCCAGCCGAGTTCGTCTTCCAAACGCTCGATCGTCGAAGCGGCAGGTGGCGCGCCGGCGGTCACCACGCGTACGCCGCGACGGGCTTTTCTCCGCAATTCCTGATCAGCGTTCGCCAAACTAATCAGCACCGTCGGCGCAGCGCAGAGCATTGTGATTTGCTCTTTTTCAATCAGTTCGAATACCCGGCGCGAATCGACTTTCGGCAAACAGACATGCGTCGCGCCCGCGGCAGTGACCGTCCAGACAAACGTCCAGCCGTTGGCGTGAAACATCGGCAAGGTCCAAAGATAACGATCGGCGCAGGTCATGTGTTCGTGAACGAGAGTACCTATTGAATTCATGTAGGCGTTCCGATGCGTGATCATTACGCCTTTCGGGCGCGAGGTTGTGCCGCTCGTGTAATTGATGGTGAGCAGATCGTTTTCCTGAATCGCCGGCCGCCCAAAATCGGACGAGCCTCTGGACAACAGGCACTCGTAATCGAGCCAGCCTTCGGGCGAGTCATCGAGCATCACGAAAAACTCGACATTTGTTAACTGGGAGCGAACGCTTTCGACGGCTTTGAGGTGATCGGAACTGGCGCAGACTACTTTGGCGCCGCTGTGATTAATTAAGTAGACGAAGTCGTCGGGAGTGAGACGGTAATTAATCGGCACCAGCACGGCGCCGATTTGCGGCACCGCATAAAACGACTCAAGCTGAGCGTGAGTGTTGGGCGCGATGTAAGCCACGCGATCACCCTG
>DATISD010000287.1:0-9739 GCA_035469005.1 Pyrinomonadaceae bacterium
GTAAACAGCGTGGCGCAGCAGTGCTATGACGCTTTGACCGGCGAATGCCTCAACTCACGATTTCTTCCGCCTCAGCCTCACATGTATCTCGGTCAACATGTCCGACCCGATGTAAAGTCTGATCTCGTACGGTTCGTATCCGTCGGCCGATACTCGAAAAGTATAGTCGCCATAAGGTATGTCCTTGAGTGAATTTCGACAGGGCGCCAAGCGAGGGATCCGCCGCGATGCCCGCGGTGTACGGCGGGAGGAAGTTCTTGCCGAAAGATTCAGAAGCGAGGCCAGCAAGCTAAAACGACTTATTGAGTAATCTTGAAGGAGTTCAAAAACTGGCTGCTGACTCCTTCACCACCGGGCAGCGTTAGGGCATACAATACAAAGACCTGCCGCTCGTCGCCAATGCGCTTAGTGAATATTCGGGCAGTCCCAGAGAGCAGATTACTTGTTAGGTTGTACTGCCTTCCAGCAAAGCCGGCAAAATTCAAATCTCGAACCCGATTAGCGGAAATAATCTCGTCCGCCGCGTTTAGATGCCGGGAGATGCCCAGATTCATACCGCCAATCAGGCCTCGAAGTGTTTCGTCAATCGCACGTGAATCGGTGTAGTTCTGGTTCGGGCCCTTGCCGCAGACGAGCACCAGAAATGCCCGCTCGCCGCCAGCGGCAAGAATCTGAAACGGTATCGGCGAACCATTCTTATCCGGTGTGATCGACGTGCCTTCAATGGCATTACTGGGAATCATGACTGAGAAGTGGGCGTTTGACGATTCGAAGCTGGTCCATCGATTGAAGCTACCGTTTTGCACAATCGGCCTCAATCCCTGTAACCCGCTTGATGAGGTCGAACCACTCATTAACGCACCCATTAGATCACTGTTCGACAACGTGGCCTTCTCACCGCCAAAGCGCGCCTTCGATCGTAAACTGGAGCTGCCCTGAACCATCTGATCCAGTTTTGCTTGCTGAATCCTCCGAAATTCCCATGGCGCTACCGGCGAAACATCATTCCATAGACCACGCTTTTCGACGCGCGCCGCTTGTTCACACTGCGCGTAAAGATCACGGTCGGTTTGATTCAAGTCGTAATCCGAGGCATGGTCGTACCAGGCCACGCCATCGCGGAGCATCTGTGAGCCAATGTCAATTCCGTTGAGAAAGACTTTGGCGTCGAGGTAGCCATCTGCAAAGTGCGTGTAATCAACCGTGACCGTCTGATCGAGAACAAGTGCTTTGAGGTGATCCCTCGCCGTGTCCGCGAAGGGCTGGCCAACTTCGGGCGGAGCGACTGACTTCAGTCGTACCTTAACTGAACGATTGATGTTACTGACAATGAGAGTACCGCCGGTCTTTACCTCTACGACTTTGGCCTGCAGCGTAGACGCATGGGCGATGACCGCGGAGCAAATCAAAAAGGAAAGAGCCGCAAGCAGTCTGTTGACAGAATTCATGATGTCCCCAATCTGGTTAGGTTTGAGGTGAGCCTGATTTGAAGGCGGGGCGCGCCCTGAAATTAGACGGCGAATTCTTTCGCCAACCTGAGTTCAGCTTTTCTCAGCTCATACCGTCCGCGGCCAATGTTCCCTTCGGGCGAAAGGGCCAGGACGGCAAAATAATCTTTGCTGAAAAAGCGCATTACGAAGGTGACTTGGTCGTGAGCGAGGACCAGTTCGCGTAATTCGCCGATGTTCAGATCGTTTCCGGAGCGGCTGGCGCTGCGTATCAGCGAAGTTAATTCAGCGGCTGCCACATCCAAATTCGCAGCTCCGCCTTCGTCGGTGAAAAACCTTTCCACCGATAAACCATCGACGCCCATAATCAAAGCGCCCAGGCCGCCATCCGTTTTTTCTACGATGGTTTGAAGTGTGTCCCTGAACATCACAATCTCTCAGACTTGAAAGCGATGTGGCGCAAGTTAACAACCTGCGCCACATGAATCAAGCGAAACTTGCTGCCAGCCTAGTCGGGCCGTTGGCCGCTGACTGCTCCAGGCCGGGCAGTTCCACTTGCAGGCATAGCCGGACTGGTCGGCGCGCCCAAAACATTGGGCTGCGGACTAGTCGGTGACGCCGGGGACTTCTCAGGCTGTTGCAACTCAGTCGGCGTCGGCGTGTTGGTCTGCGGATTGCCAAGCGGTACCGGCTGCGGCACGCTTGTTGTTCGTGGACCAGAAGTCGGCGTCGTCGAAGTCGGACGGCCAAAGTAATCCGGACGATAAATGTGTGGCGTGATGAAGAACAGAATTTCCGTTGAAGCCTTCGTCACCAGTTTACGTTTGAAGAGATTGCCAAGAATCGGAATGCTGGCAACCCCCGGCGTGCGCAGTCTCTGCGTTGCGTCCTGATCGGCAAGCACGCCGCCCATAACGGTCGTGCCACCGTCTGGAACCAACACTTCAGACTGCATGCGCTGGGTGTCGATGCCCGGGACGCCACCTACCGCGATACCCGTGTTGACGGTGTTGTTTTCAATCGTGACGCGCAATACTACAGTACCCGCGTCGGTGATTTGCGGTGTGATCGAAAGACGAAGCGGGACAGACACGAAGGTGGTCGTAACAACCGCAGTACCGCCGGCGGCTTGAGTTGTCTGCACCGGAATCTGCGATCCGCTTTCAATCTGGGCCGGTCGATTGTTCAGAGCGGTGATGCGCGGAGTAGCAACAGTCTTGACTTCGCCGCGATTTTCCGCCGCGCTAACCAGCAAGCTGATCTGGGCGGTGCCGATCAAGCCAGTCGTCAAACCGATGACGGTGTTCGCTGCCGCGGCGCGCAGATCATTCATTGGCATCGCGGTATTGCCTAAGCCGCCGAACACACTGTAGGGGTTAGGACCCGCGGTCAAGGTTGGCCCTTGGGTGCCAGTTCCGCTTCCACTGCCACCACTACCTGAACCATTGTTCGTGCCGCTAGCCGGCAGCGATGTGATATTGGCCAGGCTGCCTCTATTAAGGCCCACGACGCCCATCGAAAGCTGCGCGCCGAGGTCGCGGCTAAAGTTGCGTTGCGCAATGACGATACGCGTCTCGATTTCCACTTGCGGTTCTGGCTGATCGAGAATCGCCACCAACTGACGAATCGCGTCGATGTTTTCTTTGACGTCGGTGATGATCAGGGTATTGCTGCGACCTTCAACTTCGACTGAACCCAGGCGGGACAGACGACGCTTAATGATTGGCAACAAACCTTGATCGCCGCCAAGACCGGTAAGATCACCGCCGGCGCCGCCACTGTAGCTTAGGTTCGTCGAGCCGCCCGCGAAGGCGCTCGTCGAGCCCGCGGCTTGGGCCAATGTCCCCGAGGCTCGCGCATAATTCAGACGAATGAACTCAGTCACCAGAGGAGAATTGGTAAGCTGCGCGTCCTTGATAACTCGCTGCGTCTCGGCTTCTTTGGCCAACGTCTCGCTCGTCGCCACGCGCAAAATGTTTCCATTGACATCGATGCCCAGCTTGTTCGCGCGCAGAATAGCGTCAAGCGCATAATTCCACGGCACGTCCTGCACGTTCACCGTTACCGGCACAGCTCCCACCGAGCTATCGATGACGAAGTTGATGCCATACTGCTCGGTAATGTAGTTCAGGATGTCGCGCACGTCGGCGTTTACTACGTTCAAATTGATCGACTCGCCGGCGAATCCTGTTTGGCCGTACCGCCGGCCTTCATTCCCCTGCGTCGTCATGTTGTCTTTCGCCGGTGTGTTCGCCGACTTTGACGCCGCTGGAGTTGGAGAAGGATCCGGCTGGGCGGGCATCGTCGTGCGAGCAGCGCTCGCTGACTTCCGCGTCGTTTGGGCGGAGGCCGCTACGGCGAATGCGAAACTGTTCAGAGACAAGCCGGCGACGCACGCTAGGGCGCAGGTTCTGACGGCGACATTCTTAAAGTGCTTAGGCATTATTCCCTCCTCAGGGACTAGCTGGAACCACCGCCACGCGCTTGCTCGAAATGCCCACGAGACATTCAGAGCGCGGCCGCACTACGCGGCAGTTTCAGCCTGTTGTCAAAAGAGAACGAAAACTTTCGTTCACGATTTGGCCGTCTCATCCGAAAAACCGATGGCGAACGGCCCAAAAATCTTTTCTATTGCTTTTCCGGAGTTCCCGGCTTTGCGGACGCTGTAGCTGCAGCATCAGCCGGAGAGGACTTTGCTGAGGTCATCGCTTCGACTGGACTCGGTGTGCGCAGAGGCTTTAGCTCAACGGACTTTTCTCTGCGTCCATCGGTCCAAACAATGTCACGGCGAAAAACCAGACGGCCTTCCTCGATAGCTACCAGTTGGCCGTCGAAAAATGATTCGCCAGGATAAATCACATATGAGAGTTTGGGAGTTAGCGGGGTCGCCTCGACCATCGCTGACCAACCACGTGGGGTGCGAAAGATGCCGGTGACTTGAACTTCACTCAGTAACAAAGCTGTCGTTGGCTTTGGCGCCGCGACGTGCGCATTGGCAGCAGCCGCCTTCTGTGCGCGATAACGTTCGATCCGCACTTGAATGGATGGCGGCTCTAACTTAGTAGCCGACCCTTTCGGCTTGATCACCGGCTGGTACTTCTTGAAGGGATCACGGCCAGAAGATTTTTCGTTGGCCGCCTTAACTTGGGCCTTGTCCTGCGCAACAACGTTGAATGCCGCAATACTCACCGCCGAAAGCGTCAACGCCGCAGTTAGCCCGAATCGAAGTGCTTTTTTGTAGTCCATCATTGTCTTTTCCTTATTCAAAGGAAGCAGGTTCTAGTTTTTAGGCGAGGCCGGCGCAACAGCCTGTTGCAGCGCCTGATTAGTCGCGGTTGCGGGATTCGCGGTCGGGTTCGCCGCAGGGTTTGATTTCGGTTGGTTTCCACCTTGCTTTTGCAGGTTTTCGCTGGAAGCGTAATACGCGGTCAAATCAAAGCGCGCTTCCACCGTCTTCGCCGAAGCTTGATTGTCCAACTGTTTAATCTCGAAATTGGTGATCGAGACTATGCGTTGATAATGCGCCATTTGATCGAAGAACGAGCGCAGGCCGGCAAAGGAGCTCTGGACCGAAACATCGATCTTCTTGCCACTATAAAAGTCCTGCTGCATATCGTCTTTAGGGGAGAACTTTCGTAAGGACAGGCCCGTCGATCGCGCGCGATCCTGGATGCCCTCCAAAACCTTGGTCAATTCGCGTTGCTCAGGTAGCAACGCTTTCAGCTCTTCCAGTTCTTCCTGCTTATTCTTATAAGCGGCGCGGAATTCGCTCAGTCGTTGCGACGCGATTTGCGCTTCGGCATTCGCTTTTTGCAGCAGACTTATTTGATCCTGTAACGCCCTTGTGTCCTTCCGTTTGCCGCTGGTAACGAAATACCAGAAGGCTGCGTAAACGACGAGGGCCAGCGCTGAAAAAATGCTCAGGCGCACGTACCAGGGAAGGCTGTTCATATTTCCGATCTTCATAATTTTTCCTGTCGCTGAAATTTCTCTTGAGGGTCAATTACGAGCGGCAACGTTAGTGGTCGGTACAGCTCCAGCCGAGCTACTCGCGTTTTGCGGAGCCTTGCCTGCGGCGTAGTTGCACTTGATTGTGAAGGAGACAACTTCGGGCAACGGAACGCCGGCAACTGCAACCGCCTGAACAGGCGCCGCCGTGCCGGTGCCGCTCTTCAATGTCGAAACCGTTTCCCTTTGCGTTTCGATGTTCAGGTTAGTAAACAAACCTGATGAGAATTCCATGCTCTGGCCAAATCGAGTTACTGCAGCTTCGTTCGGAGATTCACCCTTGATGACGATCTCCGATTCCTTCTGCTCGACGCTCTTCAAATACAGTCCGGGCACGCTGTCGAAGCGAGCTTTGATTTCGGCAAGTACTTCGCTTGGACCCTGTTGTGACGCCCGCAGCTTCTGAATTGCATCAATGCGGAAGTTAATGTCAGACATCTTCTTCTCGAGGTCTGCCTGTTCGCGTTTGACCACGTTCATTTGCTCGTTGATGCTGCGCTGCCTGGCGAGTTCTTTGGTGGCTGCCAGATGCTGAGCGTTCGCACTGACGTAATCGTATCCAACGCCCAGAACCAGAAGCGCGAGGACAGTGAGCGCCAGCAGGAAAGTCTGCGTGCGCGTACTCGAGACCTTGTCCTCGACAAACGCTACCGTTGCCGGCCGATCAGTTATCGATTCTAGTAGATTTATTTTGATCACCGCGCGTCAACTCCTCTCAGCGCTAATCCGACTGCGATTGCCATCTCGGGAACGATTTCGCGCATGTATTCCGGATCGAAGCCGCGAGAATCGATCTTAATTTTCTTAAAGGGATCGAAGATCTCGACGGGGATCTCAAACTGTTTCGATAGAAATCCAATCAGCCCAATCAATTTTGAACCGCCGCCGGAAACTAAGATTTTCCCTACTGCGGAGCTGCCGTCTTCCACGGTAGCCCGGTAGAAATCCATGGTCTTCTGGATTTCGAGGGCGAGTATGTCTGAAACTGTTTCCAGAATCGGCGCCGTCTCTACGTTTTCGCTGCCGTTCGACATTGACATCCCACGCTTTAACTGTTCGGCTTGCTCAAACGTCAAACCCAATTCTTTCTGCAGCAACGAGGTGTATTGATTGCCGCCAAAAGAAGCGTCACGAGTAAAGACCGACCGGTTGCCGTTTAATATGTTGATGTTGGTCGTTGATGCTCCAATATTGAGCAAGGCAACAACTTCACCGGGCTGCGGGTCGTAATTCAGTTCGTAACAGTTCTGGAGCGCAAAGGCATCAACATCGATGACCGCCGGCTGTTTGCCGGCAAGTTGGATCGCTTGCTTCAGATTCGCAACCTTGTCGCGCTTGCAGGCGGCCATCAAAACGTGAATGGCTTCCTCCGTGCTATCGGTAACGTGATAGTCGAGATTCACATCCGAAATATCGAAAGGGATGTGCTCTTCGGCATGCCATGCGAAGGACTCCTGAAGCTCATCCTGGCTCATTTGCGGCAGGACGATATTTTTAACGATGACCGAGTGGCCATTGACGCCCGCGGCAACCTTCGTCGTTTTGATCTTATGCTCGTTGAAGATGTTTCCGATCGCGTTCGATACGGAGTTCAACTCCATAATTTGTCCGTCGACGACCGAATCGGGCTGCAGACTTTCATATCCGAGGCTAACCAGCTGAAACTCGCCGTTCTTGCCTTGTAGCTCGACTGCTTTGACACTGCTCGAGCCAATGTCAACGCCGACCATGGACTTGTTGGTACGTTTCCACATCATCAATTGCTCCTGGCTATTCTGAACATCAAAAGGCGCTGCCGCCGTATGCGAGCTCGTGCGCGCCGCGCACGAGCCAAGCCGGGACGCACAAATGTAATCCGGCGGGAATAACTTGCATTCTTCATCATGGGGTTTTCCAAACCTGATTCTTTTGAAAGGCTCGATTACGGTGAAAGGCGGGGCAATTACTGCGGCGGGTGTGTCGCGCTCAGTGACAGGCGAAAGAACGAACGCCCAGTAGGTAAAAGGTCTGAGCCACCACGGCCATCCTCAGGCTACAATACGTGGCCAAACGTTGTCAACATTATTTTCTTTTGTTGTACATCACCAGCATTGTGAAGTAAGTCGGTCTTCTCCAGCTAAGTCATCCTGGGCCTTGGCTGGTATCCCGCTTCCCATCGTCTCAACAGGTGATTTGCTGTAATGCCAGTCAACGTTTTACGATGCCTCCATTGATTAACCGTCGTCGCGCAGGAATCATCCTTTTTGCTCTGCTCACCGGGCTCTCCTTAGCTTGGATCTATTGGAATCGCCCCCAGAAGACGGAGATGTTTCAATTCGCGCCGATGGACAGCCTGGCGTTTGTTGATGCCAATGATTTGGCTGCAGTCGTCACCGGAATTGAGCAGACCAACGCCTGGCAGGCGCTGGCTACCCCCATCGGTGCGCCTTCAAAGGTTTCACCTAACCGCTGGTGGATTGCGTTGGCCCGATGGACCGGCCTCGGCTCAATTGACGCTGTTCTTTTGGCACGCTCCCAAGTAGGCGTAGTTTTTTCCGGCGCTGAGGGAAGTCAGGCAGGGAACACTCTAACAATCAAACCGCTCACAACCTTCATCATCGAGACCCACACATATCAAAGGCGTATGAGAGCCGCGGTCGAGCGCCATCTTGAAGAACTTGCACGGCGCATTTACAAGGATCCCGTCTTCGTCAGAAAGACGATCGAAAGTTTCGAATTCGAGGAATGGACTTCTGCTGACGGAACGCATCAGATCGTTTTTGTTTTTCTGGACACAGCTGTGATTGTGGGCAACGACGAGACCTCTGTATTGCGTTCGATTCGCGCGCGCCTGGGAAACGGACCGTCGCTTCGCGACGCCGCGGAGTTCAAGGATGTGCGCAACCGGACACAATCTTCCGGCGCCGCTGTCTTCGGTTTTATATCTCAAAGCGGGATCAAGTCTTTGCTGCAAGCTTACGCTCTTTATCGAAGTGATTCGTCCGCCGATGCGATAACCGGAGCGCGCATTTTTGCAGACACTTTCGGTGCGCTAGTCAAGAACGCTGGCTGGGCGGCAAGCTTCCGGGACGGAATGGTTGAGGATAGATTTTCAGTTGGTCTCGCGAACGGGGTCGCGAATAAACTGCGGACAAGCGCGATACCTGATCGAGGCCCAGACGTCACCAACCTTCAATTTGTTCCGGTCGGCGCTCGCTCCGTTTCTTTATATCAACTACACGATAGTGCCGGCTTCTGGTCCGAACTGAACGCGGCGGTTTCATCGCACGCCGACTTGATTGGCGCGATTGCGGCTCGCCCAATGCTAAAGAGCCTTCTCAAATCTTATGGGATCGACGACCCTGACGTCTTCTCGCGCGCTATCGGCACACGACTCCAAACGATCAAGGTCGACGAGAATTCGCCCTCCGTGATGGTCGCAGAGTCCTTCGACCGGCAGGCTCTGCGGAATCTTGCAATGCGACGTCTCGGGCAGAATCCAAAAAGCGAAAAGCTTGGCGAGGCCGAGTTACTTCTGTCGTCGAGTGATAATTGGGCGGCTGCGTTTGTAAACAACTACTTCTTGATTGGTCCATTAGATATGGTTCGTCGCTGTCTGTTAACTCAGTCGTCGGGTTCATCGCTTTCAACGACTGAGCCGTTTCGCAAGTCGCAAAGTCATGTAGATGTATCGCTGCCGATGATTGCCCTGACGTTCGCGACGGACGAGCGCGCAGCCATTTCATTTATCGAAACCTTTGCACATCAGCAGCGCTCTGCTTTTGCGACGACGGGGCCTGAGGTCGATCAAGCAACAAAGCGTTTACCCCTCGCTCTCAGCGCAACGGTGTTGGGGGAGTCGAGCATTGAATGGACCGCTCGCTCATCTTTCGGGCTTGGCGGTTCCCTTGCCGCGCAACTTTTCCCGCAGGATTACAAGTGAAGGAACGAAGTCTCTTGATCGCGACGTTCAACAAGGGCAAGCTTCAAGAGCTTCGCCAATTGCTCGCGGAGCTCCCTTTTGTGATTTCCGACCTCGAGGGCTTGTCGTCTATTCAACCAATCGCGGAACATGGTGAGACATTCGTTGAGAACGCTTCTCTCAAAGCTACAGGCTATGCAAAGCAAACCGGACTGCTAACTTTGGCGGACGACTCCGGGCTACAGGTTAACGCGCTCAATGGCGCCCCCGGTGTTCTCTCCGCCCGCTTTGCACCCGAAGGTGCCTCTGACACTGAGCGAACGACCCGGTTGTTGACAGAACTGTCGCACGTGCTGGGCAGAGCGCGCGCGGCTCGGTTCGT
>DATISD010000288.1:0-6255 GCA_035469005.1 Pyrinomonadaceae bacterium
GACGGATAGGTCGCATAGGACATATGCGTCGCATACGACTTATATCAGTAAATCCTGTCCACGTAATCCGCGACCATTCGGTCGCTGCTGAATCGCGGCACCAGTGTCTCGATCGAACGCTTCATCAGAGCAATCCAGCGTCGCGGAATTCCTTCACCGTCGCGCTCGTAGAAAGTTGGGATCACTTCTTCCGACAACACGCGGTACATCGATTCCGCATCCAGCCGATCCAACTGATCATCCGGCAACTGGTTTAAGTCTCCAATCGCGAAACCGTTGTCGCCCTCGTAACCTTCAAGCCACCACCCGTCAAGTACCGAGAAATTCAACCCGCCATTGATGGCGACCTTTTGCCCGCTGGTTCCCGAGGCTTCCTGCGGACGACGCGGTACGTTCATCCAGACATCGACGCCCTGGACCAGTTGACGCGCGATTTCCTGATCGTAATCCTCGATGAACGCCACGCGCTGACGAATGGCCGGGTTGCGCTGCCAGTCGATTAACTTTTGCAGGATCAGTTTAGCTCCCTGGTCCTGCGGGTGCGCTTTGCCGGCAAACACAAACTGAATCGGTTTCTCCGAATCGTTGATCAGTTCTTCCAATCGTTTCGGATCACTCAGCAACAAGTCCCAACGTTTGTATCCCGCCACCCGTCGCGCAAAACCAATCGTGAGAATGTTCGGATCGAACATCGTGCGCGCTGCTTCGATGTGCTCCTCATTGTCACCGCGAGCCAGGCGCGCGTCGAATGAATGGTCGCGCACAAACGCGACCAGGCGTTGCTTCAGGAGTCCATGAGCGCGCCACAGCTCTTCATCAGAAATCTTTTCGATGCCATAGGCCCAAACGCCGGCGTCACGCGATCGCGCAATCCAGTCGTCGCCGACGCCCCGCTCGTACAGACGGCGCAACACTGGCGCGACCCACGTGGCGGGATGAACTCCGTTGGTAACCGAGGTGATGGGAACTTCTTCCACCGCTCTCGCCGGCCACATTTTGCGCCACAGTTCGCGTGATACTTCGCCATGTTTGATGCTGACGCCGTTGGTGGAGCGACACATGCGCAAGGCCAGCGGAGTCAATCCAAATGAATCCTGCGAATCGCCGTTCACGCGACCCAGCTTCAGGAATTCTTCGTGCGACAATCTCAGCGCTGCCTCGGGCCAGTCACCGAACCCTCTGACAACCAGCGATGCTTCAAACTCATCATGTCCGGCCGCCACCGGCGTGTGCGTGGTGAACACGCAGCGGTCGCGCACGCGATTCGCCGCTTCGGCAAAGTTAAGCCCCTCGGCTTCAATTACCAGGCGCGTCAGCTCCAGCGTGAGAAACGCCGAGTGACCTTCATTGAGGTGAAACACCGCCGGGTCAATGCCGAGCCTTTGCAGCAGCCGAACGCCACCAATACCCAGCATCATCTCCTGCACCAAACGTGTCTCTCGATCGCCCCCGTAAAGATGACCGGTCACCAGTCGATCAACCAATTCGTTCTCAGCAACGTCCGTGTCCAGAAGGAAAAGTGGCACGTGGCCGACGTCAGCTCGCCAGACTCGCGCATACACGGTGCGTCCCCGCATCGCCACGTCGATCAGTAACGGCTGGCCTTCGGCATCTTCGACCGGCCTTAACGCCAATTCGTCGGAGTGATTTTCGCGGTATTGCTCTTCCTGCCAATCGTCGGCCCGCATGCGCTGACGGAAATAGCCGAAGCGATAAAACAAACCGACGGCAACCAGTGGCACGTTTAAATCGCTCGCCGATTTCAAATGATCGCCGGCCAGGATTCCCAGGCCGCCCGAGTAAAGCGGCAACGAATTGTGAACGCCGAACTCAGCGCAAAAATAAGCAATCGGATTCTGGCGCGTGATTCGCGACGAAAGCCGGAGCTTGGGCCAGGGCTGCTGGTCGCTCATGTAAGCTGTGAACCGTTCGTGCAACGTGCGCACGCGGTCAGCAAACGACGGGTCCGCCGCCATCTGCGTCAAACGCAAATCGGAAATTTGGGTTAAGAGCAGACGAGGGTTCTGCTCGCATTGCTGCCAGAGATTTCCGTCGAGGTCGCGAAAGACCTCTGAGCCGTCCGGTGCCCAGCTCCACCAGTAATTCCAGGATAAGTCCTTGAGTGCTTTTAGAGTCGGCCACAGTTCTCGGCCGCTTAAATCCTTTTCGGCTTTTATTTCGTTTTCGATGTCAGGGGTCATTGATTCGAAGGTAAAGACAAAACTAAAGCGGCCAGCGCCGCCCTGAAGAATGAGTGATTTTGCAGAAAGTTGACGTTCTCGTCAACAAGCCTTTCGGTACGCACGCCTCTGGCGTGCTTTCTCAAGTTAGGCATAAAAGCACGCCGAGGCGTGCGTACCGGAGGCTACTCGTTAAACTTCTGATGCTCCAAAAAAATCTCAGCGTCCGGCGGTTGAAAGAAGACCAGCCGCACCTCTTTCAATTGGCGGTCTGTGCCCAGGAAATTCTCGATCGTTCGCGACGAAATTTCGGCGGCTTCCGGCCGGGGAAATCTGTAAACGCCGGTTGAAATTGAAGGAAACGCGACTGAGGTCAGATTTTTTTCTACGGCCAAAGTCAGTGAATTGTGATAACAGTTGGCGAGCAGCTCCGCTTCCCTTCCATCCTGGTTTCCATATATCGGCCCCACCGTGTGAATCACATAAAGCGCGGGCAGCTTGCCGCCCGTCGTGATGACTGCTTCGCCGGTTGGCAACCCCTCCGGAAAACGCGTGCGGCGAATGCCGCGACACTCTTCTAGAATCTCCGGCCCTCCGGCGCGATGGATTGCGCCATCCACACCGCCGCCACCGAGCAAAGACGAGTTCGCCGCGTTGACTATTGCCTCGACATCCTGTTTGGTGATGTCGCCGACCACCACGCGCACCCGGCCGTCGAGAAATTCACTTTTGCGTTCAGAGTTCAAGCTTCAGCTTGCTGACGGGATAACAACCTGAAGGTTGTACTCTAAACTACTTCTTCGTCTCGCGGCTCTACGTTGACCTCATCGAACATGTCCTGTCGCCGCAGAGCCTCGGCGACGCCCTTGGCCTTGTGTTCGGTCAAAGGGTGATTGGGATCGTCGCTGGCAATTTCAAAGATCCGCTCATCAATCATGTACACACCGAGTGAACCAAGAGTTACGCCCGGCGTCACCTGGATATCATCCATGTTATGAATCTTAAAGTTGCCGTGCTGTTCGACCCAGTCCTCAATGAATGGGTCCCGCAAAGCATGTTCGGCTTCGCCTTCGGTCAAGTAGGCGCCTTCCACGATTAGGCAAAATTCACGGCCTTTATTTTCGGTCATTGTCGGAACAGAATTTTGCGCGAAGTGCGGACGTTATAGTCCGCGGTGCTCAGTGAAGCGATTGCGGGTTTCTCGGCGGTCATGACTGAGGCCAACAGTAAGACAAATCGGCCTGGCTGTGACGGCCCATAATTTACCACTCGATCGCGAGCAGCGCCAGACTTTTGTGTCAGGACCGGGAGCGATAGCGACCGGATCAGGCACGAAACCATATACTTCCTCCCAAAGTTTTAAAAAATAACCTATGCGGTTGTATCGCTTGATCCGGTCGCTATCGCTCCCGGTTCAGACACAAAGACGCCGCGGGATTAACCTCCCCGCGGCGTCTGACAGGCTTAAATGCCTTTTGAGATTTACGAGACCCGATTCAATTCTCGTCTCAACCGGTCAAAATAAGAATCGAATGTCACAAAACCGGTCGTGCCCTGGAAAAAGGCTTTGCCGCCGGTATCGTGCGACACGCGGTTCAAAGAGCTTTGACCATAGCTCGCGGCCAGCTGGTTGTAACTCGTCAACCCGACCGAAGGAGCATAGAACGAGTAAATCGAAATGTCCCGGCGATTGGCTTCCCTAATCGTGCGATCGATGTCCAGCGTATGCCCGGCTACCGTCGCGTCGAAACCGCGTGAGGTGTCCAGGCCGTCAGAGATCAAAAGCACCGCTTTCTGTCCTCTCCAGCTCGAATCAAACTTTTTCATCGCCTCGATCACTTCAACATACGGATTGTAGGGTGATGCCGACGTGCTAGCGATTGGTATGCGCAGCGAGTTAGCAGCGCGATTTAGATCAGTCGTAAATGGCTGGCGCACCTGGAGTGTGCCGGAAGTGATATAGCCGACCATCACGCGCGAACCCGGTGGCAAGGCACGAATAAAATCTCGGGTAACGCGTAGTTCGTTACCTACACGCGAGATCAAATCATCCTGGATGAGAATCGCAATATTAATTGGATTCCGCACCGACTCTTTCGTTTCATTTGTTTTGGCGTTCGCAAGAGCCGTGGCAGTTAAGCTCACGGCCACAAAGACTGTTGCGATTAAGAACGCCGATATCTTTCTAAACATAGTCACACCTTCAAACCAACGAAGTTTATTCGCTGGTAACCCTTTCAATAATTTGTCTGGGTCGATTTTAGGATGCTGCGAAGGCAGCCAAGGTTGTGTCAGAAGCCTGCGTCAGCGACCTGACTGGAACCTCGCTTGCCGTCGGCGGTGCTCACGAAACTAAGCAACCGGGGCGGTTGCGCGCCAGTCAACTCCCTTACAGTCTGGCTGATGACATTATTTATGCAGTTGGCACACGCCGCTCGCATCGCATGGGGGCGGCACACCGAAGAGCGTGTAGCGTCTTTTCGCCAACCAGCGATAGAAGACTTCCCCCAGTCTGGTGAATGGCCAGACAGAGATGACCGGAGCCAACCACTTCCACCGCGGCAACACGCGGATGAGTTCGATCCACGCAAAGTAACCTTTGCTCCATCGTCCATCCGCGCTGCGCGCGTGCATCTCTTCAGCCATTTCTTCGCGCGTGTGGGGCGCTGCCCGTTCCAGGATTTCCGGATCGTTGTAGTCCAGCCATTCAATTCTCTGATCGCGATCGAGCGGCTCGACGTGAGCGCGCATCCAGCGACACAGGTTGCAGTTGCCGTCAGTGTAGACTTCGATTCTGTCTGAGCTTGTTATCGCCATCGCTTCAATTTTGGCCACAACTGCGCGAGCGTCCCAAACTTTGCACCGCGGCAAAGAAAGACCGGAATGTGCCTCTCCAACGCATAAGGGTTGTCCGAGGTGCCAACGTGTTCAACCTGTTGAAATAGGTTCTCGAGAACTTCCTTCTCATCATCGAGCACAATCATGCAGTTGCCCGAGTAACCGCGCGGCCCCCAAAGAAAGTATGTCTGATGCCCGCTCAAGGCCGGCGGCAAACCATAGCGCGGGCCATAGAAATCTATGGCGCCGGCCTGGCCGTAATCCTGCGCAAAGATAGCGCAGTCGGGTCTTTGCTCGACCGGAATTCGTTGCCACGCCTGGGCGGTCACCGCCGCCATCTCTTCCCAGCCGAACTGGTCTGCGTAATGTTGCGGCAGCAGCGCGCGCTCATGACTGTGTTCGCTGCGCGGCAGCGTGAAAGGCAACGTGTTCATGTACGCGACGAAACGCTCGACTGAGAAAACCGGAACCACAATTGGCGCGAGCCACGCTCCGCCGACGAGCAGTACCACGAGTAACGCGGGCTTCATCCACGATTGACGCGTTCGCTCGATGCCCGCCTCAAAGATCACCGCGCCCGCCGCCAGGAGCATCGGATAAATTGGCGCGAGATAATAATTCTTACCTTTGAGCACTACAAACGCGGCGAACGAAACCAGATAGGCCCAACCGAACAAACGGAAATTTTTGAAGCGTCGAGAAAGCAGAAGCGCGACCAGGCCGGCGAGCCAGATAGGCGCCGTCAGTGGATGCAAAAGCAAAATCTGCTGAGTGAAGAATTGAAACGGCGACAGTTGCACGTCCCGGCCGCTGGCTCTGATGTTGCGCATTAACTCGAGAAAGGGCCAGTGGTTCTGAACGTTCCAAATTACATTGGGCAAAAAGATCAGAAACGCTATCGCTCCTGCGACCCAGAACCATCTGTTAAAAACCAGGCGGCGATGTCTGGTCAAAAGCAGTCCCAAGACGAGCGCCAAACCAAAGATTGCGATCGAATATTTTTCCTCCAGGCCCAGTCCGGCCATCACGCCGAATGCCAACCAGTAGAGCGGATCACGCTTGATGGCCAGAATCGCGAAATACACGCAGCCCATCCACAGCAAAGGCTCTAAAGAATTCGTTGTCAAAAGGCTCCCGTCGGACAAGTAGACCGGCGCTATCAAGACGGCCACGGCCGCCAGCACGAGGGCAAAGCGGCGCCCGCCGAATTCACGCGCAATCATCGCCGTGAGGACCA